>JAJYDH010000286.1 GCA_021777685.1 Planctomycetota bacterium
CTCATGTCGGAGTTGGTGCATCCGACCGCCGTGATCTCCCACGAAGCGGACCTCCCGGCCGACGTCCAGGTCGGGCCGTACGCGATCATCGACGGGCCGGTCCGGGTCGGGCCGGGGACGATCATCCAGGCGCACGCCTGCCTCTGCGGGCCGATGGAGATGGGCCGCGACAACTTCGTCGGCCACGGCGCCGTGCTGGGCAAGAGCCCGCAGCACAAGGGCTACCGGGGCGAGCAGACCACCATCCGGATCGGCGACGGCAACGTCTTCCGCGAACACGTCACGATCCACAGGGGGACGGTCGACGGCGGCGGCGAGACCATCATCGGCGACCGGAACATGTTCATGATCGGCAGCCATCTCGGCCACGACGGCAAGGTCGGCAACGACTGCACGCTGGTCAACGGGTCGCTCGTCGCCGGCCACGTCGAGCTGCACGACGGCTGCATCCTCTCGGGCCACAGCGCGATCCAGCAGCGGGTCCGGGTCGGCCGGCTGGCCATGCTCGGCGGGCTGGGGTCCGTGACCAAGGACATCCCGCCGTTCGTGATCCAGCAGGGGTACAACTGCGCCTCGGGGCTCAACCTCGTCGGGCTGAGACGGGCCGGCATCCCGGCCGAGTCGATCGCCGCTCTCAGGGTCGCCTTCCGGATGCTTTACAAGGAAGGCCGGACCCAGACCGGCGCCCTGGAGATGATCGCCGGTGACCTCGGGCACGTCCCCGAGATCGTCGAGTTCGTCCAGTTCATCCGGACGAGCAAGATCGGCATCAGCCCCGCCCGCGACCCGGGCCGGAACCGGCGGTCGGAGTGAGCCGGTGGACGACGGCGACCGATCAAGGGGCGGCCGGCTCCTCGTCCGGGTCGGACTCCGGAGGCGGCCCCTCGACCTCGACCTCGGTCGTCAGGGCCCGGCCGAGGGATGCCTTGGGCTTCGGCGGCGGTGCCGGCTCCTCGCCCTTCTGGCGGGCCATCGAGGCCTGAATCCGAAGGAACTCGGCCTCGTCCATCAGGCCCGAGTAATACGCCTTCTCCAGCGGGCCGAACAGGTCCTTCTCGGTCGGCGGCGCCAGATCCTCGCTGACCTCTCGCTGGAACCGGTAGGCCACGATCAGGCCCACCAGGGTGCAGAGCGCCAGCAGGGACAGGGTCAGCCAGTAGAACTTCGGATCGATGCCCGCCACGGTCTTCGACGCTCCCCGGTGATGCTCGGCGATGGTCCCCGATCGGCGATTGTCGGAAATCGAGCGGGAGAAGTCCACGGGTCTTGACGACGCGAGTTCCGTCGCCGGCTGCTTCCATGACCTCGGGCCGGCTCGACGGGCTTCGTCACGCCCGTCGAGCCGGCCCGGTTGTTGTCAGGACTTCATCCCGGCGGGAGGCTCAACGCCGGTAGGGGCCGCCATAACCGCGATGGGGGCCGTAGTAGCCGCCGCCGCCGTGGTAATAGCCCGGGTAGGGCCTCGGGCCGTAACCATAGCCGTAGCCGTATCCGCCGTAGAAGGGCCGGGGCGCGTACACGGGCGGGGCCACGATGACGGGGGCGGGGGCCACGACGGGATAGCCGGGGTAATACCCACCGCCGACGTATCCGACGCCTGGGCCGACGCCGAGGGCGAAACCGGGGGTCGCGATCCCGAGGCTGACCTGGGCCTGCGCCGGCCTCGCGCCGAGGACGAGCCCGGCGACGCCGAACACTCCCAGGAACGTCAACGTCCGCAAGGTTGTCTTCATGACGAATTCCGCCCTCGTTCGATTCCCGGTGACGTCCGAAGGCTCGCGGGCGATGGCCTCGCCATTTCGCGGTCTTCGGGACGCTCGATCGGGTCAATTGCACGGTGCATGCCGACCCGTCCGGGACCCGGAGAACTTCGGTCTTCCCGGCCGGATTACTACGAAATGCCGGGAAAACCGTCAAGCTTGGTCGCGCGGACGCATCAGCGATCTGGCCCGCCAACAGGATTCTCGCGGGGGTTAACCTTCGACGATCCGCCCGTCCTTGAGTCGGATCTCGCGGTCGGCGGCGGCGGCGACCTCGTGGCTGTGGGTCACGACGACGAGGGTCAGTGATCGTTCCCGCCGGAGCCGGGCCAGCAGTTCCATGATCTCGCCCTGGGTCCGGCTGTCGAGGTTGCCGGTGGGCTCGTCGGCGAGGATCAGCCCGGGGCCGTTGGCCAGGGCGCGGGCGATCGCGACTCGCTGGCGCTCGCCGACCGAGAGCCGGCCCGGCCGGTGGAGCTTCCGGTGCGATAGCCCGACCTCGTCGAGCAGCGCCCCCGCCCGACTCGCCCGCTCGGATCGCGGCCAGGGGCCCTCGAACATCGGCACCTGGACGTTCTCCAGCGCCGAGAGCGTGGAAAGGAGGTGGAACGACTGGAAGACGAAGCCGAGCCGGCGGGCCCGGAAGGCGTCGAGGTCGAGTTTCCCCAGCGGCGAGCCCTCGAAGAAGACCTCGCCGGCCGTCGGCCGGTCGAGCCCTCCGAGGATCTGGAGGAGCGTGGTCTTGCCGCAGCCGCTCGGGCCGGTGATGGCGACCCACTCGCCGGCCTCGATCGACAGCGAGACGCCCCGGAGCGCCTGGACGTCGCCATCGGAGTACATCTTGACCAGCCCCTCGGCGCGGAGCAGGGGGGGCCGGCGGTCGGGATTACTCATGGCGGAGGGCCTCGGTCGGGTCGAGCGCCGCCGCCCGGAGCGCGGGGTAGAGGCCGCCGAGGAGGCTCAGGCCCAGGCCCATCCCCAGGCCGATCCCGACCACCGCCGGGGGCAAGTTCGGGTCGATGAAGCCGCGAGAGGTCGGGTCGAGGACCAGCGCCCGGACGCCGAGATAGGCCAGGGCCGTCCCCACCGCCGCGCCGAGCAGGCCGAGGACCATCGCCTCGCCCAGGATCAAGGCCAGGACCCGCCGACGTCGCCAGCCCAGGGCCCGGAGCAGGCCGACCTCGCCGGTCCGCTCGAAGACGGACATCACCATCGTGTTCAGCAGGCCGATCGAGCCGAGGACCAGGGCGACCGCCGTGGTTGCCCAGGCCATCGTCTTGGTCAGGCGGATTTGCAGGTCGCTCTGCACGAAGTTCCGGGCGGGCACGGCCGCCACGCCCGGGATGTCCCGCTCGATCCGACGCGACAGCGCCTCGACGAAGCCGGGCTCGGCCGACGTCGCGGCCACGACGAGGCCCGTCACCTGCCCTTGCCGGCCCATCATCCGCTGCAATTCGCGGATCGGGACGATCAGGCCGCCGTTCTCGAAGAGGCTGTCGCTCTCGAAGATCCCGACGACCTGGAACGGCTCGCCGGCCACGCCGACCTCGTCGCCGACGGACTTGCCCAGGTTCATCCCGAGCACCCGGCCGAGCATCACCACCCGGCCGTCGCCCGCCTTGATGGCCCGCCCTTCGAGCAACCGGACCCCGTTGAACAGGCGGCTGCCGCCTTCCCAGCCGTTGGCCAGGACGCTCACCAGGTTCCTGTCCTCGAAGGAGACCGTGTCCATCACGCTGGGAGACACGTCCGCCACCCCCTGGACCTTCCGGACCCGGTCGGCGACGGACTCTTCGAGGTTGCTGGAGAGTTGGTTGCTGATCCCCGCCCGGACGACGACGAGGTCGATCCCCTTGGTCTGGTAGATCTTCATGAACGAACGTTCGAACCCCCAGGCGACCCCGGTCAGGATCATCACGGCGGCGATCCCGACCGAGAGGCCGAGCACCGTCAGGGCCGTCCGGACCTTCCGGTTGAGCATGTTCCGGGCGATGAACGTCGAGAATCGCATGGACCAGACCTTCTTCGACCGCTCGCGAACTCAGCCCGGGACACGGCCGACCAGGACGTAACCGACGCCCATCCAGATCCGCTCGTAGCGGCACCCGGGCAGGACCCGGTTGGCGATCCCCTCGACGTCGAGCGTCCGGTACTTCTCGACCATGTCGGTGAACGGGTCGCCCAGCTTGAACAGCTTCGAGACGATGAAGTGATCCACGCCCGGCAGGCCGATCTTGCGGAAGAGCATCCGGTCGGTCAGGTTGGGCAGCTCGTCCGAGACGACGATCGTGCCGCCCGGCTTCACGGCCCGGACCATCTCGCGGAGGGCCTTCTCGGGGTCGTTGAAGTAGTTGAAGCCGCCGATGCTCAGGGCCGCGTCGAACCGCCCGTCCTGGACCGGCAGATCCTCGGCCTCGCCCAGGATCAGCTTGAGGTCTCGATCGCGGGCGCCCTCGCGCTTCCGGCAGGCTTCGAGCTGGCTCGTCGAGACGTCGATGCCCACGACCCACCAGTCCTTCGGCAGCCAGTCGAGATAGACGCCGTCGCCGATGGCGACGTCGAGGAGCTTCAAGTTCGCCTGCTTCGGCAGGTGACGGAGCACCTTGTCGCGCGACCGCTTCTCGCCGCCATTGCAGAGGAAGGTGAACCACTCCCAGAACCGAAACTTGGGCCAGAGCGGGCCGTTGTAGAAGTCGACGGAGACCTTGTTGTTGTCGGAGACCGTCTCTTTCACGATCAGGACGCCATTCTCGGCGGGGTAGACGTGGCCGCAGCCCTGGCACGCCAGCGAGGCACCGTCGGGAGCTTCCTGGAGCGATCCGTCGCACGAGACGCACCGCCAGAGTTCCGTGTCTTTGTACCAATGGTGGGGCAGTTGTTCGGTCGCGATCATGCCGGGTTCCTCCGGGTGGGGATGTCGATCCGGGAGTCGGAATCGGAGTCGGAGCGGGTGTCGGAATGGACGAAGCAGTAGCCCAGGCCGCCCCAGATCGGGAACCGGGCCACCCCGGGCCAGACGTCGCGGACGACGAGGTCGGGGTCGAAGTCGGTGGCCAGGACCATCTCGACGAATTCGCGGTCCAGCCCCAGCGCCCTGAGCCAGAGGGCGTCGAGCCGCTTGATGCCGATCAGGTGGCCGATCCCGTAGCGGTGCAGGTCCGGCAGCTCGTCGGCGACGATCAGGGTGCCCCCTCGGCGGGTGACACGGGCCATCTCGCGAAGGGCGGCCTCGTGGTCGCGGAAGTAGTTGAAGCCGCCGAGCGTCCAGCAGGCGTCGAAGGTGCCGTCGGCGAAGGGCAGGGCCTCGGCCTCCGAGAGCGACAGGCGGCCGGCCATCCGGGGGTCGCGTTCCACGCACTCTTCGAGGGGCTTGAGGGCGATGTCCACCCCGAAGGCCGTCCAGTCCTTCGGCAGCAGGGAGAGGTTCGCGCCGTCGCCGATCCCCACCTCCAGGACCCGGGAGAACGGCGGCGCGGCCAGGTGCCGGAGGATCTGGCGACGGGCCCGGGCCTCGCCACCCTGGACGCGGAGGAAGAGCCGTTCCCAGCGGCGAAATCGGGCCCACCCGGGGCCGTCGTAGAACGCCCCGGCGATCCGGTTCCGGCCCTCCAGGGGCCCCATCGCGCGGAGGATGCCGCCCGTTTCGGGATACGACCGCGCGCAGCCCGGGCAGGCTTCCCGCCCGTCCAGTCCGGCACCGCATTGCAGGCAACGCGCGAAATCCGACAGCCGGAAACCCCGTTCCGGGTCGGGCGTGCGTCGGGCGGTGGGCAGGGTCCTGGGCATGGTCGGAACAACCTTCGGGGTCGAGTGGCGCGCTCCTTGTAGGGCAGGACCTGTCCTGCCGAGCCGATCAAGGACGGCAGGACAGGTCCTGCCCTACGGGAATACTTATCGGCGGCGGAGAAATTCGCCTCGAACCCGCTTCAAAAGTCCGTCGTCAGGGCCCGGGGGCCGGCCCGGTCCATCATCCAGTCGAAGATCGGGTCGGGGACGTGGCGGAGGAACGCCATCCCGACCGACGTGCCGAGCGGGAACACGCAGTTCCTCGGCCTCCTCAGCGCCGCGCGGGCGATCCGCCGGCCGGCCTCCTCGGGCTCCATCATCTTGACCGGGCTCCGGAACGGCGTGTCGCGGGTCAGGGCGGTCCGGACGAAGCCGGGGCAGGCGGTCGTGATCGTGACCCCTCGCCGCTTCAAGGCGGGCCGGAGCGCCTCCAGGTAGGCCGAGAGGGCGGCCTTCGAAGCGGAATACGAGGCCATCCAGGGCAGGCCGCGATAACCGGCCACGCTGGAGACGCCGACGATGTGCCCCGCCCCCCTCGCGATCATCCCGGGCAGGACCGCCTCGATCGACTGGGCCACGCCGATCACGTTCACGCCCAGCATCGCCCGGAGCCCGGCCACGTCCAGGTCGGGGACCTGCGTCAGCCCGCCGATCCCCGCGCAGGCGACCAGGACCTCGATCCCGCCGAGCTTGGCCTCGATCGCCCGGACGGCCGCGAACAGCGCCTCGCGATCCGACACGTCGGCCGGACTCGTCGCGATGGTCGCCCCCCTGGCTTCGAGTTCCTTCGCCGCCTCCTGGAGCGGCCCGGCGTCGCGGTCGATCAGGCCGAGCTTGCAGCCCTTCTCGGCGAGGGCGGACGCGGTCGCCCGGCCGATGCCCCGGGCCGCGCCGGTGATCAGGACGACGGGAGGGTTCATCGGGAGACCCCCTCGGCCGCGACCCCGGCCTCGTCGAGGGACTCGATCCACGCCTTGAGGGCGGCCGTGAACGCCTCGGGGTTCTCCTCGGGCGCCCGGTGCTGGGCATTGGGGATGAGGACGCTCCGGCAGTTCGGCAGGTGCTCGACCAGGTACTCGGCCGTGGAGAGGAACGGCGAGCCGTCGCCGTAGAGGGCCAGGACGGGCTGGCGGACGCCCAGGATCAGGTCGGTCGTCAGGCCGGCCTCGACCTTGGAATCGTCGCCGGCCGTCGTCCCGGCCAGCTTGAGCAGCCGGTTCAGGCCCGGGAGGCCGACGGCCTGGCGGAACCGGAGCAGGCGCTCGCCGTCGAGGTGGTTGACCTGGTCGAAGAACTTTCCGAGGTCGTACCAGTGCTCGCCCGAGAGGTTCACCCCGGCGTCGGCCGCCTCCTGGTGGAATGCCTGCCAGTGGTTCCAGCGGCTGAGGTCTTCGAGGTGCCGGAGGGCCGGGAAATAGGGGTCGGAGAGGACGATGGCGTCAACCCGCTCGGGGGCCAGGACCGCCGCGTGCATCGCGACGACCGCGCCGAAGCTGTGGCCGACGAGCTTCGCGCGGCTCGCCCCGATCTCGTCCATCAGGGCCAGCACGTCGGCCGCGTGGTCGGCCGACGTGTAGCCCGTCGGCGGGACGTCGCTATAACCGTGCCCCCGGAGGTCGAAGGCGGTCACGCGATGGGTCGCGGCCAGCTCGGTCATGGCCCGGCAGAGGAACCAGATCGAGAGGTCGCCGGTGACGCCGTGGATCAGGATCACGTCGGGGCCTTCGCCCGCCTGCTGGACGTGGAGCGTCAGGCCGTTGACCTTGAGCTTGGGCATGGGACGTCGCTCCTCCGGGATGGGTCGGTCAGAGGTTCCGGGCGAGGAAATCGGCCAGCTCGCCGATCGAGAGGTCGCGGTCGGCCCTCTTGCCGAGTTCGGCCATCAGGTCGCCGAAGGGCAGGGGGCGGCCGTAATGCTCCTGGAGCACCTCGCCGAGGACGACGGCGTCGATCGAGGCCAGGCCGAGGTCGGCGAAGAACCGGGTCTCGCGGCCGATCGGGCCGGAATATTCGCGGCCCTGGAAGTCGGACAGGATGCGGGCCACGTCGGCCAGGATCTCGGGTTCGGACGTCGCGCCGGTCATGATTCCATCCCTTCGCCCAGGGTCCAGGCCCAGACATGATCGCCCCGACGGGCGGTGACGACGCGGATCGGATGTCGAGCGATTCCGGGCGACGCCTCGGCCAGCCCGCCACGGAGGCCGACACCGAGCACGCCATCCCGCCCGACCTCGACGACCTCGGCGCCCGAAGGGCCGTCGACGAAGCCGAGGCCGGTCGCCTTGGCGGTCGCCTCCTTGGCGCACCAGAGCCGGGCGATCCACTCGGCGCGGTCGTCCCCGGCATGCCGATCGAGGATCGCCCGTTCGCCGGACGAGAACGCCGTCACCTCGAAGCCGGCCGACCGCCTGACGATCGGCTCGACGTCGATCCCCACCCTCGCCGAGGGGTCGAGGCTCGCCAGGGCCACCGCGACGCCGTCCACATGGGCGATCGAGACCGCGGGAAGGTCGTCGCGGCCCGGCTCCAGGCGCGACCGGAGGGTCGGCCGGCCGAGCGGGTCGCGTTCGACGATCAGGTCGGCCGGATAGACCGGCGGTTGCCCCCGGTCGAGCCAGAGTCGGCGGGCCGCCTCCTTGGCCGCGATCCGGCCCCAGAGCCGGTGCGTCCGCCGGACGTCGGGGCCGGGCAGGGCAAGGTACGCCGCCCGCTCGTCGGGGCCCATCTGGACGTGCTCCAGGACGTCGCGCCAGACCGGCCGGCCCATGTCGGCCGGGGGTTCGAGCCAGACCGCGATGGCTTCGTGTTCTCGCCCGGCGAG
>JAJYDH010000287.1 GCA_021777685.1 Planctomycetota bacterium
CTTTTCCTTGCCCACCCGATCAGCAGGCATCCTATCATTCTCCCCTCTCCCCCTGGGAGAGGGGCCGGGGGTGAGGGGCGCCGCATGACCAGCGAGCCGGAAAACAGGGCTCGATCGACGACCGCTCGATCGGCGACGACCCTCACCCCGGCCCTCTCCCAGAGGGAGAGGGAGTCAGAATCCGCTCCGGACGAGAATCGAAAAAGTGTCGGTCGGTCAGCCCCTTGCGGGGGAGGGCCGTCTGGCACCCCCAGAAGCGGCGTGTACACCTGCCTCCTGACGGATCGCCCAGATCGACATCTCGCCCATTCCAGGAAGCGCGATGACGGATTGAAATGGGGAAATTGTACCGATCTAGCCGGCCCGTCTCTCGGGAATAGGTTATCTTTTCCGGAGGCCGGGCATGCCGAGTCCGGCCGGCCGCCGGCCCGACCGGTCACGCGAGACCCGCCCGATGAGCCCGTCCGATCTTTCGGTCGACTTCCCCTGTCCGGGCCTGATCCGGCTCCGGAGCCGCGAGCTGTTCGGTCGGGCCGACCACCCGGCCTGCCGGCGGTTCCTGGAGCGCGTCGCCCAGGCCGCCGAGGTCGCCGGCGTGACCATCACCGGCGGGCCGGAGCCCTCGGCCGAGCTGCGCTATTGCCCGAAGTCCCACTCGCTCCGCGAGGTCGCGGCGCGGGTCGTGGAACTCCTGAAGCGCGACGAGGACGGGCCGACGCAGGTCTCCGCCCCCTCCGAGGCCCGCGACATCCGGGGCGTGGTCCGTTACCACCGACACGAGCGGCTGATGACCGGCTGGGAGGTCAGGTCGGACCGGCCCGGCCGGCTCGTCGTGAGGAACCCGGTCCTCTTCCGCAAAGGGGGCCTCCGCGACGCGATCGACCGCGAGCTGACCGGCGTCCTGGGCGTCGAGAAGTTCTCCGCGAGCACGATCACCTGCCGGGTCCAGGTCGAGTACGACCCGGACGAGCTGACCGCGACCCAGCTCATCGAGATCCTCGACGCCGCCGTCGCGGGCGCCGAGCGCCCGGGGACGCTCGACCCGGTCGACCTCAACCTGCCGCTCTGCACGGCCTCGATCCCGGTCGCGGCCTACGCCCAGTTCGCCGCCCCGGCCTTGCTGCCGGCGGCGGCGGCGCTGTACGCCTACACCTCGGTCCCGACCTTCAAGGAGGCCCGGCGGGTCCTCCTCGAAGAGAAGCGGATCGGGGTCGACGCGCTCGACGCGGTCGTGATGGTCGGCTGCCTGGGGACGATGTCGATCTTCCCGGGCGCCGTCTGCTGCTGGTGCCTGAGCTTCGGCCGGTTCCTGGTCAAGCGGACCCGGGACAGCTCGAAGAAGATGCTGGTCAACGCCTTCGGCAAGCAGCCGAGATACGTCTGGCTCGACCGCGACGGCGCCGAGGTCCAGGTCACGGCCGAGAGCCTCCAGAAGGGGGACGTCGTCGTCGTCCACACCGGCGAGGTCGTCGCGGTGGACGGCCACGTCGTCGAGGGGATGGCGGTGATCGACCAGCACGCCCTGACCGGCGAGTCGGCCCCGGCCGAGAAGGGGGTGGGGGACCGGGTCTTCGCCTCGACCGTGCTCCTGGCGGGGAAGATCCGGGTGGTCGTGGAGACCTCGGGCGGCGAGACGGCCTCGGCGCGGATCGGCCAGATCCTCGCCGACACGGCCGGCTACAGGATGTCGTCGCAGCACCAGGGGGAGCGGCTGGCCGACAAGGCGGTCCTGCCGACCCTGGCCGCCGGCGCGCTGGGGCTGGCCACGCTCGGGCCGCTCGGGGCGGTCGCCGTGCTCAACAGCGACTTCGGCACGGGCATCCGGATGGCCGCGCCGCTGGCGATGTGCAGCTCGCTGGCCCTCTGCGCCAGCAAGGGCATCCTGGTCAAGGACGGCCGGGCGCTGGAGATGATGAACTCCGTCGACACCGTCCTCTTCGACAAGACCGGCACCCTGACCCGAGAGCGACCCGAGGTCGGCCGGGTCATCGCCGTCGGCGGGCGGGACCCCGACCAGGTGATCCGCTACGCCGCGGCGGCCGAGCGGAAGTTCCACCACCCCATCGCCCTGGCGATCCTCCACAGGGCCGAGGAGCTGGGGCTCTCGTTGCCCCCGACCGACGACACCCGGTACAAGGTCGGCTACGGGATCACCGTGCATATCGACGGCCACGCCGTCCGCGTGGGCAGCCGGCGGTTCATGGAGCTGGAGGGCATCCCCCTGCCGGCCCAGGTCCGCGAGGCGCTCGAAGCGGCCCATCGCGACGGCCATTCGGTGGTCATGGTGGCCGTCGGCGACCACCTCGCCGGCGCGATCGAGCTGAGGGCGGCGGTCCGGCCCGAGGCCGTCGAGATCGTCAAGGGGCTCCGCGACCGGGGGATCAAGCACATCGCCATCATCTCCGGCGACCACGAGGCGCCGACGCGGAAGCTCGCCGAGTCGCTGGGCATGGACCGCTACTTCGCCCAGGTCCTGCCCGCCGACAAGGCCGAGTACGTGGCGAGGCTCCAGGCCGAGGGGCGCAAGGTCTGCTTCGTGGGCGACGGGATCAACGACTCGATCGCCTTGAAGAAGGCCGACGTGTCGATCTCGCTCCGGGGGGCCTCCTCGATCGCGACCGACACGGCGCACATCGTCTTCCTCGACGGCGGGATCTCCCGGCTCTGCGACCTCAAGGACATCGCCGGCGACCTCGGCCGGAACGTCCGGCGGAGCTGGGGGATGATCGTCGTGCCCAACGTCTCGAACGTGATCGGGGTCTTCGCGCTGGGCTCGGGCGTGATGACGTCGGTCGTCACCAACAACGTCTCGGCGCTGCTCGCGCTGGGCAACGGGCTCTTGCCGCTCCGCAAGATCCCGAGGGTCAAGCCCGACCGCCCGGCCGCCGCCCGGCCGCCTGCCGCGCCGAAGGTCGCCGACCTCGTGCCGTCCCGCGGGTTCGGCTCCGGCCTCGATCTCGGCCGCCCGCGCGACCTCGGCGTGGCCCTGCTCGCCCGCGCCGGCCTGGCGACGCGGACGGTCCCGGATTGAGGCCCCGGGCGGTCAGTTCCGGCCGGCGTTCGAGCCGTCCTCGACGGTCCCCTTGAGCCAGCGGGCGGCCTCGTAGAGGTGGCGGCGGGCGTGGTGGTCGTCGGCGAGGAGGCCGTCGCGGCGGGGGCTGTAGAGGGTGTCCAGGACCCGGACCAGCGAGGGGACCTCGGGGCACTGCCAGCGGCCGTCCTCATGGAGGACCGCCGAGGCGGTCCGCTCGCGGAAGGGGAATCGCAGTCGTCCGATCATGATCGGGGTCCTCTCCTGAGTCGCCGGCACCTCGGTCACGCAGGGTTTTCGCCCGCCGGTCCGGAATATTAAACCCTTAAGCCCAACACCGTTGAACGAGCCATAAACGACGTCGAGAGCAGTCTTTCTGACTCCCTCTCCCCTTGTGGACGAAGCCAGGAACCCCTCACCCCAACCCTCTCTCACAAGGGGAGAGGGGGTCGGAAGTCACAGGCAATTAACGATTTGCGGCTCATTTGGCGGTATTGCCCTTAAGCCCCGCAGTCCTCTCGCGGGGCGAAAAGACGACGGAACGCCTTCTCTCCCAACGGATGAGCGGTTCGGGATCTTGGGTCGGACAGGAAAAAGCGGCCCGAGGTTCGGGAATCCGGGGCGAGCTTCAGCGGGGCCCTTCGACGATCGTCACGCGGGCCGGGGCGCCGAGGCGGGCGAAGTCGGGCGGCCGGCTCATCAGGGCGATCTGGTAGCCGAGGAGGATGAGGTAGAGGCCGACGAAGACCGGCAGGAGGTAGCCGACCCGGAAGCGGGTCCGGAACAGGGTGAAGTTCCGGAAGATCAGCAGGAACGGCAGCCCGGCGGTCGTCAGGGCATACTTGCCCAGGAGGAAGTGGAGCGGCCCCCGGCTCAGGAGGTAGCCCATCGCCGGGTTGACCTCCTCGCACCCGGCCCCGAGGAGAAGGAGCGTCACGGCGCCGTCGACGATGGTCAGGACCAGCAGCAGGACGGCCAGGATGAACGTCGGCGTGTCGATCCGGTCGACGAAGTAGGGCTCCCGGCGCTCGTCGGCCCGACGGTTCCGGCCGCGCCTCCCCCTCGGTCGGAAGGCGTCCCAGGGGCCCGTCGGCCGCCTCCGACGATCGGTCCGGGCCCTGGGTTCGGGGGGTGGTTCGGGTTGCATGGCTCGCCCCTGCCGCCGAAGTTGTGGGGATCTCGCCCGTCGCGACCGCCGCGTCAGTCCCCGAAGGTCGAGGGCATCGTGTCCCAGGTCGCCGCGGCGGCGCCGGTGGGATATTGCTGGGCCGAGGTCACGGTCCAGGTCGTGCCCGCGGACGACGAGCCGCCGGGCGACTCGACATACGTGACCGTGAAATACGCCGGCCCGTTCGCGGTCAGGATCGTGGCGTTGCACGCATAGTAGCGCTGCTGTCCGTCGACATGAGGGACCGGAGGGTCGCCGGTCTCCAGGAGGCTCAGGGCCCGGGCGAGCGGCTTGTAGGCGTCGTTCAGCGACGGCGACACCTGGACCGGGCTGAACTGGGTCAGGAACCGCATGGTCGACGTCAACTGGCGATGCGCGATCCCCCAGAGCGCGGCGATGAGCGCGACCTCGAGCATGACCAGCATCAGGGCGTAGCCGCGCCTCCTCGGCCGGGTGCGGGTCAGCATCAGTGGTGGACCTCGAAGGTGTACTGGCCCCGCGAGCCCCGGCAGGCGAACGTGACGGTGAGCCCGACCCGGCTGACCTCCGACCCGACCGGCGCCAGCGCCAGCGCCACCACCGACTCGACGTGGCGCGCCACGGCGATCGACCGGCTCAGGCCGACCGAGGGGTCGCCGACGTAGCGGACCAGCCGCCCGTCCGAGTTGACGACCGCGCCCGAGGCGTTCTGGTCGTTCACGGTCGGCTCGTAGGTGTACTGCACGACGTACGGCCAGGGCTGGGGGTTCGAGCCCCCGGGCGGCGTATAGCCGGCGGGCCCATAGTCGAACTGGAGCGCGGGCCAGCCCGAGGCCGCCTCGACCGCCTCGACCTGGTAGAGGACCAGGCCGGCCGGCGGGCGGGCCGACTCCTGGTAGATCGCCTGGGCGGCGACGTTCGCCTCGTTGACGACCCGCCCCCGGGCGATCACCTCGACGCAGAGCGGCCCGAAGGCCCGCCAGGTCCCGCCGAGCAGGACCACCAGCAGCGCCATCAGGACGTTGACGACCAGCAGCTCGACCAGCGTGTAGCCGCCCCGCCGTCCCGCCGGCCTCCGGGCCAGAGTCGCCGTCATCGCCTTCCCTCCGCTCAGGGGACCTTCCTGGCCGTGACCGTCGCCTGCATGTCCAGCGGGCCGCCGCCGGAGACGGCCTGGGGGGCCTGGACGGTCAGAGAATTCGGCGTGGTGCTCGACGAGGGGGGCGACGGCGATGACGAGAGGGCCCCTCCCGGCGGCGCCTGGGTGGCCTGGCTGGTCTTCCCGCCCCCGGCCGCCAGCAGGCTCACCAGCCCGTGGTCGCGCGTCATCAGAACATAGGTCGCGTTCGGCGGGAGCCGCCTCTCCAGGGCGCCGACCAGCTTGAGCTGGGCCACGGCGAAGGGCACAAGCGCCGCCATGCTGAACCCCAGCACGACGAAGGCCGCCTGGATCTCCAGGAGCGAGAAGCCCCGTCGCCCCGCGATCTTCGGCCGGTGCATCGACTTGCCCCCTCGGATCACTGGAAGAACTGGTCGATCGGCGCGTCGTTCCGGTAGTAGCCGGACGACCCGACATACGTGACGTTGCCGGTCACGTCCCCGTTGGAGTCGATCGTCAGCGTGCTCGTCCAGACGGTCGAGTTGGCCCGGCGGGCCGTGGCCTGGAAGGTCGACGGGTCGGTCTGGACGATCTTGTAGACGTAGGAGATCCCCGCCGCGACGGCCGCGCCGTCGCCGGGGTCGTCCTGGATCGACCCGTCGAGCAGCTTGTAGCTCCGGAGCGTCGCCAGGTCCGGGGCGAAGGTGTTCGGGGCATACCCGTCGGGAGGGCTCAGCCAGAAGGCGCGCTGGGCCGTCCAGATGGCCCGGAGGTTGGCCACCGCGATGTTGGCCCGCGACTGCTCCATCGCCCTCGAAAACCGAGGGACGCTGATCGCGGAGAGGACCCCCATGATGACGCAGACCGTCATCACCTCGATCAGGGAGAACCCCGGACGTCGCCCGCCCCGGTCGGCCCTCATGACACCTTCCCCGGCATCTCAAACATGGCTCGACCGAGCCAGGACGATCGGGTTCATCGCAAGACTCCGACGCGCATAATTCGTCGCGCAAGCATGGTCGGGACGTGCGAGCGCACCGCCCCACAGACCAGCCTAGGTCACGTTTGCCGGGCGAGGGGACGAGGATTCCGGCTTGGCCCGGCCCATCCGGCCGGGCCGACGGCCCTGGCGGCCGGCCCTCGCCCGGCGAGAACGAACCCAACGTCCCCGGTCGCCCCTCGGCAACGCGAACCCAACGCCGGGCCACGCCTCGTGAAACTCGAACCCAACGCCCCTCGCCAGACCCTCGCGCCAGCCGCCGGTCGAGGACTCCCGGTCGAACCCAACCTCGGCCGACGGTCCCGGGAAAAGACGAAGCCAGGACTTCGGACAATGCCACGACGCGGGCATGAAACGCCCCCGTCCTCGCGACCCGACGTTCGGCTCGCGTCTTCCTGGGTACATTCAGGCGAAATCGAGGTCTTCGAACACACAATTTCGCCGATCCGCGCGGATCTGGCCGTCCGGGCGAGGATCGACCGTCCGGGGACGACGCGAGTGGACGTGGATTCATGGAAACCTCACGACAACTCCACACCGCCGCAAACCATTGTCCCGGCGGAGGAAACACCCGAGATCTGGTCGCGACACGGCGGGCGCGGTGATTTTTCTCGGGTTCTTCTTGTGACGTCCCGTTCGCCCGCGGTATTCCAACCACGGGAGAGACTCCCGGGCGGCCGGGCATCCCGCCCGATCGCGGGCCTCCACGATTCGAGCCCATCAGCCCTCATGGCACACATGGTCAACAAAGCCGTGGCGTCGATCCCGATCGACCAGACCGGGAACAGCGACGATCGGAAGGAGCGGTTCATCCGCGAGTTGACGGACCATCAGAACGGATTGTTCGTCTACCTGGTGTCGCTGCTCGGCGACGTCCACGAGGCCCGGAACGTCCTCCAGGAGACGAACCTGGTCCTCTGGCGGCGGTCGTCCGAGTTCCTCGACGGGACGGATTTCGCGGCCTGGTCGCGCGCGATCGCCCATTACCAGCTCCTGGCCCATCTCCGGGACAAGAAGCGCGACCGCCATGTTTTCGACGTCGAGCTGCTGGGCCGGATCGCCGAGCGGATGCCGCCCGCCGGGGACGCGGAGGTCCGCCGGATCGCGCTCCGGACCTGCCTGGCCGAGCTCCCCGACCAGCTCCGGTCCATGATCGGCCAGCGCTACGGCGCGGGGGTCTCGATCAAGGAACTGACGCGGCGCCTGGGCAAGTCGGAATCGGCGGTCAAGATGACGCTGGCGCGGGTCCGTCAGAGGCTGATGGGCTGCATCGAGAAACGACTCGCGGCGGAGGGGTGAAATGTCCGAGGATTTCCGGCCCGACGGGCTGCTCGAGCTCTGCGCGGACCTGGTCGAGGGCGAACTCCGGGAAGACCGGGCGGCCGAGCTTCGCGCCCTGCTCGTCGCCGACGATCGGGCGATGCGGTTCTACCTCCAGTTCATGGAGGTCCATGCGTTCCTGACCCTGGATTACGCGACGGGGGTCACGAACCCGGCGATGCCGGGAATCCCCGAGATGCCCCGTGCCCCCCTGTCGGGACGACCGAGAGGCGACAGCCTGTTCGCGCCCGAGGGCTCGCCGGCCGACCTCGAGCGGAGGGGGCTGGCCTCGACCTGGTCGGTCGGGGTCGCGTTCGCGGCCGGATTCGCCGCCGCGGCCCTGCTGGTCGGCGCGATGGCGACCCTGGCCCGTCGGGGAGATCCGGACGTGTCGCCGCCGGTCGTCTCGTCGAGGCCGGTGCAACCCGACTCGCCGAGGGGCACGCTCAAGGCGGGGATCGCGCGGGTGATCGCCCTGGATGACGCCCTCTGGGAGACGGCCGATGGCCGGCTTCCGTCGCTGGGCCAGCTCATCAACCCGGGGCGCATCCAGCTCCGGTCGGGCGCCGTCACGCTCGCGTTCCTGAGCGGGGTCGTCCTCTCGCTGGAGGGCCCGGCCGACCTCGACCTGGTCTCGATGGACCGGGTCTCCTGCCGCCGGGGCCGGCTCCGGACCCGGATCCCCCGGGAGGCCGAGGGGTTCGTCATCGCGTCGCGGAAGGCGGCCGAATTCCACTTCG
>JAJYDH010000288.1 GCA_021777685.1 Planctomycetota bacterium
TCCGAGATCCGAGATCCGAGATCCGAGATCCGAGATCCGAGATCCGAGATCCGAGATCCGAGATCCGAGATCCGAGATCCGAGATCCGAGATCCGAGATCCCAATCCCCTTCGAAAATCCACAAGTTGTCTCAATGGCGTGCAAAAAAACGGCAAAGCCCCCTCCGGGAGAGGGGTCGGGGGTGAGGGGCGTCGCATCGCGAGCGGGCCGGAAAACGGGGCTCGATCGGCGATCACTCGACCGGCGACGACCCTCTCCCGGAGGGAGAGGGAGGCAGACCGGTTTTTTCGCGAATGCTTGCAACTCAGCGGGCGTCGGCCGGCTTCGGGCCGGCGAGGACTCCGGCGGGCAAGGTCCGGGGCCACTGGCCCTGGTAGGTGACGTTCCGGACGCGGGCCTCGGTCTCGTCGGCGAAGCGGAAGAGGCCGAAGTCGCGCTGGTTGGTGGATTCGAGGGGGCGCTCGTAGATGAGGACGTCGTTGAGGGTGACGGTGACGGTGTCGCCGGCCAGGGCGAGCTTGAGCTTGTTCCAGGCCCCGGCGCGGAGCGGCGGGCTGGCGGGGCCTCGGCGACGGTCGGGCTCGACCGCGGTGTTGTCGGGGGCGAGGCCGGTCCGGTCGTGCTGGGCGTCGGTCATCCAGTGGACCTTGACCCCGTCGGGGTCGATCAGGAACGTCAGGCGGTCGAGCGCGGGGTGGACCATGCTCTTGCCGGGCTCGTGGAAGAACTCATAGGCGATCTCGCCGTCTTCGAGCATCGGCCGGTTGTACTTGAGGACGCTCTCCTGCTTCGAGCCCGGCAGGCCGACCGCTCGGCCGTCGGCGGGGTTGGTGACGGGGTCGGTCGGGGCGAGGTTGTTGTGGAGCCGTAGGCCGACGATCTCGTTCCCCTGCTTCTTCCAGAGGTTGGGGAAGTCGTAATAGTCGTCCAGCCAGCCGTTCAGGTTGGGGCCGGAGGAGAGGGCGAGCGAGCCGGGGACGGTCGGGTTGCCGGCGATCCGGATGTTCCGGGCGCCGCCGTTGGTCTCGCCGAAGGTCGCCAGGGCGAGCCAGGGGTCGGAGTCCTCGGCGAGCCGGGTCTCGTGGACCTTCCGGCCTTCGACGAACGCCGTATAAGTGCCATCCTTGACTGAAATCTTGAAGTTATACCAGGATCTAATTTCCTTGAAGAGAGGGTCGATCGGCAATGAGGCGTCGACCCGGCCGTAGTGGCGGAGCTGGTAGCTCTTCTTGTCGTACTGGAGGGCGACGGCCAGGGCGGCGTAGGAGAGCTGGGTCTCCCGCCAGTCGAACGAGGTCAGCTCGCACTCGACCTCGAAGTTGCCCCGGATCGGCGAGGTGAGGTAGAGGTGGTCTCGGCGGTCGCCCGGGTAGTGGGTCCAGGCCCCGTCGGCGAGGGTCCAGGTGGGATAGGCGAGGCCCCGACCACGGGTCGAGGCGTCGGCATGCGTCACCGGGGCCCAGCCGGGGACCTTCGGGGCGGCGCCGGGGGCGGGGCGGGCCGCCTCGGGCATCGCCAGGAGCTGCCCCCGGGTCCGGACCGTCCGGAGGGCCTTGGCCCAATCCATCTGGTATTTCTTGCGCCATTGCTGGTCCATGACCTCGATCAGCGCCATCGAGGCGGGCCGGAGGGCCTGGCGGTCGAGCCCGGCCGAGGCGGCGACCAGCTCGGTCCAGCGGTCCCACTCGGGCGCGTCGTCGGGGAGCTTCTGGAGGGGCGCCTTGAGCTGCTTGAGCGCCGCGGCGGCCTCGAAATCCTCGCCCCGGGCGGCCTGGACCAGGGCGGTCATCGCCAGGTAGCCCCGGTCGAGCTGCCCGGCCGGCGGCTTCGCCTTCTGGACCCGCCCGGCCAGGTCGTCGAGCCGGCCGAGGGCCTTCGCCGAGGCGACCAGCTCCAGCGCCGGGCTCTGGACCTCGCCCCCGGAGGCCAGCCGCGAGCCGGTCGCCGGGATCGGGCTGCCGGCGACCGGAGGCGCAGGGTCGACCGGGGTCAGGTCGCCGGCGACCCGGAAGGCCGGGTGGTCGGGGGTGGGGAGGACGTGGGCGGCGAGGGTCTCGTACCGCCGCTCGGGCGGGAGCCCGCGGGCCTCGGCCAGGATCGAGTCGGCGGCCAGGGCCGAGAACCGCTCCTCGATCATCGCCCCCCGGGCCCGGCGGTCGGCCTCGGCTGGATTCGGGTCGCGGCGGGCCAGGAGGTCGGCCGGGAGCGAGGTCGGCCAGCCGCCCCGGAGGACCACCTCGCGGACCTTCACGTCGGTCTTGCCCCGCTCGTGGAAGAACCCGAAGGTCCGCTGGTTGGCCTTCTCCAGGGGATATTCGTAGATCCGCACGCCGTTGAGGTCGAGCTGGGCCACGCCCCTGTCAATCTTGATGGATGCCTTGTTCCACTCGCCGGCCTTGAGCGGGATCGGGCCGGGCCCTCGGCGGTACTCGGGGACGTCCAGGGCGTTGTCGGCGGCCAGGCCGGTCCAGTCGTCCTCGTTGCCGTCGGTCATCCAGTGGAGCCTGACCCCCCCCGGCTCCAGGAGGAACGTCAGCCGCTCCAGGGCGGGGTGGACCGTGGTCTTGCCGGGCTCGTGGAAGAACTCATAAGCGATCGACTCGCCGTCGAGGAGCGGCCGGTGGTAGAAGATCCGGCTCTCGGTCGAGGCCCCGCGTCGCCCGGGCGTCTGCCCCTCGTGCCGGGGCCCGACGAGCACGCCGTCCTTCGCGTACCAGGAGTACTGGTCGAGGTCGCCGACGGCGGTCGTGATCGTCTGGCCGTTGCCGTCGTCCTGGACCTGGCCGACGGTCCGCCGGGGGGGCTGGGTCTCGCCGTAGAAGCCGCAGGCCCAGCCTTCGAGGCGGTCGCCCCGGACGAGCCGGACCTCGCGGGGGATCTCGGGCGAGCCGGTGATGGTCAGGTTCCGGAAGGCGGTCTGCCGCTCCCGCCCGCAGTAGAACGAGAGCCAGGGGCTGTTCGAGCCGGGGTCGGCCTCCTCGTGGAACAGGTGGCCGTTGACGAGGACCCGGAGCTTGCCCGGCTCGACCTGGATGGTCGTCCGGTTGTAGCCGGTCGGGCGGGCGAAGTGGAACGGGCGGCCGAGCGTCTCGCCGTGGCCGACCGGGAAGACGGTGCCCCCCTGCTCCGGGGCGAAGACCAGGCCCGCGTAGCCGAGCTGGCCCTCGGCCCAACCGCCGATGAAGGCGTCGGCCGAGACCTCGAACTTGCCGGCCAGGGGGTAGTCGAACAGGAGGTATTCGGACTGGGGGCCGGCGACGTGGCTGACGATCCCCTCGGACTCGACCCAGAGGGCGTCCATCGCCCCCTGGTGATGCATGTAGGCCCCCTGGAGGCTGATCGGGTGCCAGTGGGCCAGGCCGGGGTCGGGGCCGGGGGCCTCGGCGAGCTTGCCCCGCCGGCTCGCCAGGCTCAGGGCCAGGTCGCGGCGGAGCCGGCTGAGGAACATCCAGTTCTGGTGCTTCTGGGCCTGGCCGATCATGATCCGGGCCATCAGCTCGCCGGGGACGTCGAGCGAGGGGTCGGCCAGGGCCCGGCGGGCGACCAGGTAGTCGGGCCACTCGATGGCCGGCTGGCGGCCGTTCCTCCCGCCGCCGTTGGGCTGGTCGGCCTGCTTCTTCAACTCGTCGACCCGGTCGAGGATGGCCGACTCGGCCCGCTCGGGCTGGCCGGTGGCGATGTAGGCCAGGGTCCGGAGAGGCCTGGCGTTCTCGACCTTCGCCTCGGCCGCCTTCCAGACCTCGGTCGCCAGGTCGTCGATCTGGCCGGCCTCGCGGGCGGCGTCGAACAGGAGGGCGGGCGTGGCCGCGATCCCGCCCAGGGCGACGTAGGGCATCGGGCCGAACTTCGAGGGGATGGCGTGGTCCTCGGGCACGAATCCGGCCAGGAGCCGGATCGACTTCCGCCCGGCCGTCGGCATCGACCACGCCTTGAGCAGGGCGTACCGCTCGGCCGCCGGCAGGCCGACGACCATCCGGATCGCCCGGGCCAGTGTGCCGCCCAGCTCGGGGTCGGCGCCGTAGTCTCGGGAGGTCGGGGCGTCGGCGAACTGGCCGAGCATCTCCCAGGTGTCGGCCACCTGGCCGGCCCGGGCGTACTCGGCGGCGACGGTCGCCAGGGTCTGCTTGCGGTAGTACAGCGAGTAGTCGCCGCCGTAGCGGACCGAGTCCTCCTGCATCTTCTCCAGGTAGGACTTGAGGGTGAGCCGGGCCTCGTCGGGCCGGTTGTCCTTGAACTTCCGGCGGGCGATCGAGAGCAGGAGCGGCCCGAGGGTCTGGCGGGCGTTGCCGTTGCCGTTGGGGTCGCCCATCGTCCTGGCCGCCGACTCGACCATCGGCAGGGCGATGCCCGAGGCGCCGGCGACGTCGAGGGCGGGGATGGCGGCGTGGCAGGCCAGCTCGGCCGTGTTCTGGAGGGCATCCCGTTTGAGCCGGTCGGCCAGCCGTTCGAGCCCCTTGAGGGTCGTCGGGTCGTCCTTGGTGGCGATGGCGATCTGGACCGAGAGCACCAGGGCCGGGACGGCTGCGAGGGGCTGGTCCCGCCTCGCCTCGACCCGCTTGCGGAGGTCGTCGACCTTGCCGGCCTCGACGGCCCGGCGGGCCAGGATCGCGCCGACGCTCCGGGGCTTCTCGACGTCGCCCCGGGTCAGCGGCATCGTGTACAGGAAGACCTCGCCCGGCCGGCCCTCGGGCAGGACGGCCGAGGCCAGCGTCTCATAGGCCAGGGCGGCCGGCATCTTGTGGGCGGACCAGGACTCGTCGATGGCGTGGATCAGCTCCTCGACCCGCTGGGCCGAGGGGTCGGCCGGGGCGGCGTTGCCGTTCCGGCGGCGGACGTTCATCTGGTTGCCGTCGAGGGCGATCGGCACGACCGGCGGCCCGGCGCCGAGGGACTCGCGGACCGCCTCGGCCGACAGGTCGTGCATCCCGTGGTCGGCGGCGAGCCGGGCGATCTGGGCCGCCTGCTCGAACCGCTCCAGGGTCGCGACCGCCTGGCCGTTCGAGGGCGGGGCGGCGGCGGGGAGCTGGGCTGTCAACATGAGGACCAGGACCCTTCGCCATCCGTCCTTTCCGGCTCCCTCTCCCACTGGGAGAGGGTTGGGGTGTGGGTCGTGGCCCGTCGAGTGAACGTCGCTCGGGCCCGAGTTCCGACCTCTCACCGATGCGACGCCCCTCACCCCCGGCCCCTCTCCCAGAGGGAGAGGGGAGGAAGACTGGGTGCCGACGGGGCTCGCCGGGGAGGACGTCACCTTGGGCTTTGTCGCCGGGGCCTTCTTGGCCTTCGGCTGGCCCGGCGGCGCGAGGACCTGGCGGAGCATCCGCCGCCAGGTGGCCTCGGCCTGCGCGCGGTCGCCCCGGTCGAGCGCGGCCTGGCCGGACTCCCGGAGCATGGCCAGGCTCCATCGGTTGTCGGGCTGGCGGCGGGCGGCTTCCAGGGAGCGGGCTTCGAGGATCGCCCCGGCCTTGCGCGAGGGCTCCTGCCTGAGGCATTCGCGGGCGACCAGCCAGAGGCCGAGCTGTCTCGCGGCCTCGGCCCGCTGTCGGGCGTTGGGCCGGGCGTCGGCGGCGATCGGGTCGAGCGGGGCGGATTCGACCAGTTCGACCAGCCTGGCCGAGGTCCGGGCGGTCGCCTCCGAATCCCCCTCCGAGGTCGCCACCAGCGCCGAGGCGATCGCGGTGGTCAGGTCCTTCGGGTCGGCCTCGGCTCGCCTCTCCAGGGTCGCCTTCAGGTCGGCGATGGCCTTCGCGTCCTTCGCCTTGACTGCCGACTTCAGGGCCTCGGCGAACAGGCTGGTGACGGCCGATTTGTCCAGCTCCCTCGGGCTGACGATCAGGACGAGGTCGACCGGCGGGAGGGGCCGCGGCCCCTTCGCCTTCGGGTCGGCCGGCCTCGGCGAGGGGGCGAGGGCCTGGAGGGTCCGGGCGAGGTTCGCCGCGGAGAGCCCTTTGAGAGCCTGGTCGAGGTTCTGGCGGGCCTGGCGCAGCATGTAGTTGTCCTCCTGGCCGCCGTAGACCTGCTTGGTCCCCTCGACCGCCTCGGTGTCGCCGAGGATCTCGTCGAGGAACCGGACGGCGTCGGCCGGGTAGCCCAGCTCCAGCATCTGCTGGCCGAAGGCGGTCGCGTTCTGCATCCGCTGGTAGCCGGCATACGCCTGGTTGCCGGGGCCGTAGTTGTTCCGGCCGGGCTTCCGGGAGTACTTGATGACCATCTCGCGGGCCTCGGCGTCCTTGCCGGCCCGGTGGTAGAGCGTGACCAGCCGCTTGGCCGGGCCCCACTGGTAGTCCATGCCGTTCTCGTCGTCCTCGTCCTCGACGGCCCCCTCGTAGAACTTCAGTTCGAGGTCGGCGAGCGGCTTGATGCCGTCGAGCTCCTGGCCGACGATCATCCGGGCGTTGGAGGGGATCGCCCGGTCGCCCTTGAGGAGGTCTTCGAACGCCGCCTTCGCCTCGTCGACCTTCCCCTTCCGGACGAGGATGATGGCCCTGAGCGCCCGGCCGCCGTCCCACTCGGGGTGGCGTTTCAGCCCCTCTTCGACCTCGGCGGCCAGGGCGTCGAGCTTGTTCTGCCTGGCGGCGGCCTCCATCATCCGGGAGACGATGCCTGTGACCTTGCCGTCGCCGTTCCAGGAGTAGATGTGGTCGACCGAGGCCCAGGGGCCGAGACGGGTCTTGCCGGCGGCGGGGATGACGGCCTCGCGGAGGTTGTCGTAGATCTCGGGCATCTGCCAGATGGCCTCGGCGTCCATGTTGGCCATCAGGTTGGCCCGGCTGTCGGGGTTGGCCTTCCACATCTTGCGGAAGAGCCGCATGCCGAGGTCGCGGGTCTTCTCGTCCTGGGTCAGGGTCGAGATGATCTGGGTGATCGCGTACGGGTTGTTGCCGAAGGACTTGAGGTCGACCTCGTCGAAGACCTTGCCGAGCTCTTCCATCTTGCCGGCCTGCTGGAAGGCGTTCTGGATCTCCCAGTAGCGGTAGACGTAGAGGCCGGGCTCCTTCTTGATCGCGGCGGCGAAGTTCTCGACGGCGCCGGCGTGGTCGCCCGCCTGGAGCTGGTCCTGGGCGATCTGATAGCGGAGCCTGGCGTCGTCGGGCCGGAGCTTCGCCAGCCTGGCGTAGGCATCCTTGACCTTCTCGGCCTGGCCGTCGGCCTTGTAGAACTCGGCCAGCGACTGGAGCGCCTGGGCCGAGTTGGGGGCGGCCTTGAGCTGGGCCTCGGCGCGGTCGATCAGCTCCTTGAGCTTGCCCGACCGGGCGAGGACCTGGATCGCCTCGCGGCGGGCCGAGTCGTCCTGGTTGTTATTGTAGGGGGAGAACTGCTTGACCGCGCCCGACCGGAGGATCTGGTTGGCGACCTGGAACGCGGTGTCGGTCTTGCCGGCCTGCTGGTACTGGAGCATCAGGCCAACGAGGGCCGAGGTGTTGCCGCCGGCCCGCCGACGGGCCCGGGCGAGCACCGCCTCGGCCAGCTCGTGCATGCCGAGCTGGTTCATCTGGGCGGCGAGCTGGACCTGGGTGTCGGCGTCGAGCCGGAGGCCGAAGAGGCGCTCCGACGCCTTCCTCGCCCGCTCGACGTCGCCGGCCAGGACGGCCAGGCGGAGGGCCAGCGTCTCGCGGCGCTGGACGGCCTTCTGGTCGGCCGGCTCGACGGCGTCGACCAGCTCCAGGGCCTCGGCGGGCTCGCCGCGCCTCGACTGGATCTCGGCCAGGCCGAGCCGGAGGTCGACGTCGTCGCCGGCCGCCTCGACGGCGCGGGTCAGGGCTCTGACCGCCTCGTCCTTGTCGTCGTTCCACCAGGCGACGTAGCCCGAGGCCAGCAGGGCGTGGACCTTCTCCGGATCGGGGAGCCGGTCGGCCTCGGCCTTCAGGTGCGCCGAGAGGTCGCTCAGGAGGTCGTCCCGCTTGTAGAGCTCGAAGGCGTTCCGGAGGAGCTGGATCGCCGCGAAGTCGAAATAAGCGTTGGGCTGCGGATAGTCGATGTTGATGTATCGCTGAGTTTTGCCGATGTAGATGATATAGTTGCCCCGATAGGCGTTCGACTGCCCCCTGGACCTGGCCCGGCGGGCGGCGGCCTCGGGCGAGCGGATCGGGGCGAGATAGCCGTCGAGGAGGCGGGCGATGTCGCCGTGGGCCTTGGCCTGGGCCCGCTTGTTCATGGCCCGGGCGAAGGCGTCGGCGTGATCGACGCCCGGGGCCCGCGACCCGGCGCCGGCCCTGGCGGCCTGGAGCCGCTCCGACTTCTCGTGGAGGGCCAGGAGGTCGTCGACGTTCCCCTTCTCGGCGGCCAGGTAGACCGCCGCGTCGACGGCGTTGATGTCCTCGGCGGCG
>JAJYDH010000289.1 GCA_021777685.1 Planctomycetota bacterium
GGCCGGACCCTCCCCAAGCCCGAGGACCTGGCCGGCGTGGCCAAGAAATACGGCCTGGCCCACGAGGTCACGCCGATGCTCGACCGCCGCGAGGCCGAGCACTACGGCCGGATCTCGGAAGCCCAGGCCGGGACGGGCCGCTCGGCCGACACCAAGAAGTTCGCCGGCGTCGCCTTCGACCCCAAGACGCAGCTCTTCGAAGGGTTCGAACTGAGCGAGATCCTGGGCGAACGCTACCTCGTCCGGAAGATCGCCGACTCGCCGGCGCACGTCGCCGACCTCAAGGAGATCCGCGACAAGGTCGTCCACGCCTGGAAGCTGGAGAAGGCCCGGGAGCGGGCCCGCAAGGCCGCCGACGAACTGGCCGCGAAGGTGAAGGCCGATGGCGGCCAGATCAAGGACCTCTCGATCGACGGCAAGCCGGTCATCGCGATCGACTCGGCCACCAAGCTCAAGCCCGGCATGTCGATCCCGCCCCAGCTCATGATGCAGTACCGGATGCAGAGGCTGCCCGCGTCGCCGACGGACCTCCCGCAGATCCCCGACGCCGGCCCGGCGCTGATCGACGGCCTCTTCGCCCTCAAGCCCGGCGAGGTGGCGGTCGACTCCGACCTGCCGAAGTCGACCTATTACATCATGACCCTGGAGAAGCGCGACCCGGTCAGCTACATGGCCTTGATGGGCCCCAACGGCTCGCTCGCCGGCTACTGGAGCGAGACCCAGATGGACGTCATGCGCAAGGCGTATGCCGACGGGATGTCCCGCCTCCGCGAACAGGCCGGGTTCAAGCCCGAGGACTACCCCGCCGAGGAGAAGCGGCGCGACGAGGACGCCGCCGAGTGATCCTTAAATCATGACGGCCAACGGCCGCTCTTCTCTTCCTCCCCTCTCCCCTCTGGGAGAGGGGTCGGGGGTGAGGGCTGCCGCACCGGTGACGGGCCGGATCAGGGGCTCGAACGACGACGACCCTCACCCCGGCCCTCTCCCAGAGGGAGAGGGAGGCAGAATCGAGGAACGCGGGGGACGAAATTCAAGCCCCCGTCCTCGCCCGCCGGAAGACGTAATAGTGGTGCCCCTCGTTCGGCTTGAGCTTCCTGGGCCGGTACTGGGTGGGCACGCCCAGCCGCTCGGGCATGGCGAAGGCGTTCATGCTCACGCGGAGCGTGTCGCCCTCGACCGCGTAGATCCCGACGATCCAGCCGGCATCGAGCTTGAAGTCGACCCAGTCAGGATGGCTCGACGGCTCGATGTAGTAGGTGCCCCGGGCGTCGATGTCGTCGATCAGCCCCCGGAAGGCGACCGACTTGCCGTCGAACTCGACCCGGCAGCGGGCGGCGGCGTCGCCCTCGGCCTTCCGGTGGTCGCCCACCTGCACGAGCTCGGCGACCCAGGCCCCCTGGAGCTTGTCGCGGGTCGCCCGGACGTCGGCCGAGTCGTTCCCCATCGACCGCCCCCAGGCGAGCAGCACGACGATTTCCGCCGCGACGATCGAGACCGCCGCGATCCGATGATTCCGCAAGCTCATCTCCCGGCCTCCCTGCCGACCGCGATCCCTCCCGAGACGAAGGGCCGCATCCTAGCCGAGCCCCGGGATCCGGTCGAGGCGGATCAGACGCCCTGGCTGAGCAGGATCAGCACGGCCCAGGCGATCGGCCAGGTCCAGAGAACCCATAGGGCCGCGAGGTGGGTCCAGGAGTCGGAGGCCGTCCCGGGCTTGACCCTCCTCGGGACGACCAGCAGGAGCAAGGCCATCGCGACCGCCCCCTGGATCAACCCGACAGGCCCCGCGATCGAGTGGATCGATCGCGCCGAGACGACGAACATCGTCAGGGCGATCCAGTACCCGCCGATCAGCATCCAGGCCATCTCGGCCCGTGTATAGGGCCAGGACGCCGGCGAATCGGACCCGGCCGGGTGCGGGGCGTCGGCCGGCTCCTTCGAGGAGATCAGGCGGCCGAGCTTCGGTCGACGAGGCCGGGGGTCGTCGGGGGCGACCCGCCGGTCGAAGAGCAGGACGATCGGCCCGCCCATCGCCAGGCCGAGCCAGAGATATTCCAGGCCGAGCATGACCGCGGGGACGCCGACGAGCGGCCTGGAATCGGGCCAGAGGGACCGGATCAGGAGCGCGGCCATCCCGTAGCCCACCACCAGGCCGGCCAGGTCGAGGAGCCGGAGCCCGCCGGTGCGTCTGGTCTCGGGCGTCGTCAATGGTCAGCCCCCCTTCCCGATCAACCCATGACGACCAGTCCCACGCCGCACTGGATCGGCCAGGCCACCGTCAGGGCGAGGCCGAGCCGGTGGGTCCACGGCGAGGGCCCTTGCCCCCTCGGCTTCGAGGGGTCGACCAGCAGGAACCTCGCGGCGAGGACCGGAACGGCCACCATCGCCACCAGGCAGAGCCCGATGCTCAGGCAACCCACATAGGTCGGGTCGAGCCGGCCCGAGACCAGGTCGGGCGCCGGGTCGAAGGTCTTCACCATCGCGGCCAGGAGCCAGGGCAGGCCCGACATCGCCCAGAGCCGGTCGCCGAGCCGGGGGTATCCCTCGGGCCGGGTGAAGAAGCGCCGGACAAGGAAGATGTACGGGCCGGTGGCCGTCGTCGAAAGCCAGGCGAAGAGGCACCAGGCCCAGGCCCAGTCGCCCGGGGTGGCGAACCGGGGGACGGCCGCCCGGATGTGGACCGACGCCACCGCCGCGCCCGTCACGAGCGCCACGCCGTCGAGCACGGTGAACCCGCCCCCCCCGTCGCCCCGGTCCGCCATCGGTCCCGATCTCCCCACCCGGTCGCCAAGACCGTCTTCCTTCCCCCGCCCCGACATTCCCTCGCGAGATCGTTTAATTACGCGAAGGGGTTGCATTGCCGGCGAGGCCGGGAGGCGTTATAGTATAAGGTCCGGGGGACCGAGGCCATCCCGACATCCCCATCAATCATTCAAACCCGGATGTTTCGGCGGCCCTCCTCGACGGTCCTGAGAAAGAAGCGAGACGGCCATGCCCCTCCCCAAAGTGGTGATCGTCGGCCGACCGAACGTCGGCAAGTCGTCGTTGTTCAACTGGATCGCGCAGCGAAGGATCGCGATCGTCGATGACATGTCGGGCGTGACCCGGGACCGCGTGAGCACGCTGGCCCAGGCCGGAGACGAGGACGATCCCCGGTTCTTCGAACTGATGGACACCGGCGGGATCGGCATGGTCGACCGCGACGACCTGTCCGAGGACGTCGACCGCCAGATCGAGACGGGGATCGGCGAGGCCGACGTGATCCTCTTCGTCGTCGACGTCCGCGACGGAGTGATGCCGCTCGACGAGGAGGTGGCGCATCGGCTGCGTTACATCCAGAAGACTCCCGTGTTGCTCGTGATCAACAAGTCCGACACCCCGGAGATGGACAGTCGCGGCGGCGAGTTCTACAAGCTCGGGCGTGGCAAGCCGGTCTACGTCTCGACCCACCAGAACCGCAACCGGAAGCAGCTCCTCAAGCTGATCGCCGAGCGGCTGCCGGACGTCCACACGGCGAAGCCCTCGGACGAGGTGATGAAGGTCGCCGTCGTCGGCCGCCCCAACACCGGCAAGTCGACGTTCATCAACACCCTGGCCCACTCCGAGCGGATGATCGTCTCCGAGCGGCCGGGCACCACACGAGACTCGGTCGACGTCCGGTTCGAGCTCGACGGCCTGCCGTTCGTGGCGATCGACACGGCGGGGGTCAAGCGGAAGGCCAAGATCAACGACAGCCTCGACTTCTACTCGGTCCACCGGGCCGAGCGGTCGATCCGCCGGGCCGACGTCGTGCTCCTGTTCCTCGACCCCACCCAGGGGATCTCGCGGCTCGACAAGCAGATGGCCGACTACATCGGCCAGCAGTACAAGCCCTGCATCTTCACGGTCAACAAGTGGGACCTGATGCAGAACAACGGCGACTCCGAGAGTCCCGGCATGGGCCGGTTCGCCGTGATGGTCCAGCACGCCTTCCGGGGGATGGCCTACATGCCCCTGGCGTTCATCACCGCCCAGACGGGCCGGAACGTCAAGGCGCTGTTGAACCTCTCGCAGTCGATGTTCAAGCAGGCGAGCCAGCGGATCGGCACCGGCACGCTCAACCGAGTCGTCCGCGAGGCCGTCGACGCCCATCCCCCCGCCGGCCGGGGCGGCCGGAACCCCCGGATCTACTACGCCACCCAGGTCGGCACCGCGCCGCCGACGATCGTCCTGTTCGTGAACTATCCCTCCCTGTTCGACGCCCCTTACCAGCGTTACCTGCTGAACGTCTTCCGGGAGAGGCTCCCGTTCAAGGACGTGCCGGTCAAGCTCTACCTCCGGGCCCGGTCGCAGAGCGACCCCAACTCGCCGAACGCGCCGAACTCCGCCGACATGGACGACATCTTCGCCGACGCAGGCTCGATGGCCAACGGCCACAACGGCAAGAAGCCCGCCGGCCGGACCCAGCTCGACCGCGAGGTCAACGACCTCCTCGCCGAGCTGGAAGGCTGATCGTCGGAGCCCCTCCGCCCTGGATTCTTCACCGACCCGGATCTATGATCCGGGTCGGTGCTTTTCGAACCCTGGTTTAACCTCGGAGCGCCTCGCCGATGCGGCCGAACACCCGTCGCCAGTTCCTCGCCTCGGCCGCCGTCGCGGCCCTGGCCGGCCCTCCCCTCCTGGGCCAGTCCGCGCGGGGGATCGGGCCGATCGCCCGGACCCGGCCGAGTCACCTCAAGCTCAGCCTGGCGGCCTACTCGTTCCGCGACTCGCTCGCGCCGAAGGGCGGCAAGCCGACGATGGACCTCTTCGACTTCGTCGACCTGGCCGCCGACCTGGCGCTCGACGGGGTCGAGCTGACCTCGTATTACTTCCCGCCCGACGTGACGCCCGACTATCTCCACCGGCTCAAGCAGCGGGCGTTCACCCTGGGGCTGGACGTCTCGGGGACCTCGGTCGGCAACAACTTCTGCGTCCCCCCCGGCCCCGAGCGTGAGAAGCAGCTCGCCCTGGTCCGGACCTGGGTCGACCGCGCGGCCGAGCTGGACGCCCCGGTGATCCGGATCTTCGCGGGCACGATCCCCAAAGGCGAGACCGAGGACGTGGCCGTCGCCCGAGCCATCGAGGGGATCAAGGCGTCGCTCCCCTACGCCGCCGAGAAGGGCGTGACCCTCGCCCTGGAGAACCACGGGGGGATCACCGCGACCCCCGCCCAGCTCCTCAAGCTGGTCCGGGCCGTCGACGCCCCGAACTTCGGCATCAACCTCGACACCGGCAACTTCCACGGCGAGGACCCCTACGCCGACCTCGCCCAGCTCGCCCCCTACGCGGTGAACGTGCAGGTCAAGACCGAGGTCAGCCCCAAGGGGAGGCCGAAGGAGGATGCCGACCTCTCTCGCGTCGTCGGCCTGCTCCGCGACGCCAAATATTCGGGCTATGTCGTGCTCGAATACGAGGCGAAGGAAGACCCGGCGGTCGCCGTGCCGAAGCACATCAAGAAGCTGCGGTCTCTGATCGGTTGATCTTCGTGACGTTGGGATCTCGGGAAACCGGGCAAGGAGGAGGTCGACGCGGACGAGCCGTTCCTGGTCACCGCGCCGGCCGATCGCCCGTTAGGGTGTCCTTGACGACCCCTCCTCCTTTCATGACGCACTTTGCGAAGTTCACGGGCCGGGTCTGGCCGATCCTCCCGGAGATGTGAGGCAAGGAATCCGTTTCCACCGCCTACAGCAGATCACACTCGCGATGCGCCCGGTCGCTCCTCGTGGGGTAGGGCCTGCCCTGCCGATCGGGCCGAAGACGGCAGGGCAAGCCCTACCCTACCTGTGTCATCCGGCCGTGATCCGCTGTAATTCGAGAGCCTGGCGACAGGCATGCATCCTGTCCGGATAAATCTCTGGCTCCTGTCCGGAAACGGGTGGCTTGCCACTTTCGTCGAGTCGCTCGATCGGTTGAAGTGACGGGAGATCATTCATTCGGCCCGGGTGATAAGGCGACCATGAATTACCCGATCGGCGACCTGATGGACGAGTCCGCCCGCTACAAATTCCTCGTCGGTAGGCGTTCACGGCCCGGATTGCTTGCTCTGACCGGCCGATTATAACTACGACATGAACCGACCAACCTCGATCCCTCAACACCTCCGGGACAACCTCTCGGACGAAGCCCGTGCGGGCATCGGGGCCGTCATGGAAACGTTGGAGAATCGGATCGCCGAGTTGGAGGCCAGGCTCAACCAGAACTCCGCCAATTCGTCCAAGCCCCCGTCATCCGACCCGATCGGGGTCGAGCGAAGGCCGCCGGACCCGCCGTCGAAGAAGCGTCGCGGTGGTCGGAACGGTCATCCGCGACGGCTGAGGGCGTTGGTCTCACCGGAGCGGGTCGCTTCGGTCACCGACTGTCAGCCAACCCAATGCCGTCGCTGCGGGCAGGCCCCGGGTGGTGAGGATTCCGAACCCTGTCGTCATCAGGTGGTCGAGCTGCCGCCGGTCGAGCCGGTGGTCCATGAGGACCGACTCCATCGGCTCTGCTGTCCCCGCCGCAATGCGACCACCCGTGGCCTCTTACCCGCCGGGGTCCCCAACTCCGCGTTCGGCCCTCGCTCGCACGCGGCCCTCGGCGTCCTGACCGGGGCGTACCGGCTGAGCAGGCGGCAGGTCTCGCGGCTGTGTTCCGACCTCCTGGGGCTGACGATCTCCCCGGGCATGATCGCCAAGCTGGAGCGGATCACCGCCGACGTGCTGGAGCGGCCGGTGGCCGAATTGGCCGAGGCGGTGAAGACGGCCGAGGCTGCCAACATCGACGAGACCGGCCGGCGGGAGTACCACCTCAAGGCCTGGCTCTGGGTCGTGGTGACCTCGGTGGGGGTCGTCTTCCGCATCGTCCGCTCGTGGGCCGGTGCGGTCGCCCGAGACCTGCTCGGCGAGGAGCCCAAGCCGATCGTCATCAGCGACCGGTTCCCCGGCTCCGAGTGGATCAACCTCAAGTCGGGGCAGATTTGCTGGGCCCACCTCCGCCGCGACATGCAGGCGATGATCGACCGCGATGGCGACGGCGCGGGAGTCGGGCGGCAGTTGCTCTGGCAATCGAGCAAGCTGTTCGAGTCCTGGCACAAGGCCCGCGACGGCACCATCCAACGATCGACCTTCCTCCAGACCGTGGCCTGGTTGAGGCCGATGGTCCGTTCGAGCCTGGAGCGCGGGTCGCGGTGCGCCTGCGACAAGACGGCGGCGACCTGTGGCGAGTTGCTCCGCCCCTGGGATGCCTTTGGACCTTCACGCGGGTCGATGGGGTCGAGCCGACGAACAACGCGGCCGAGCGAGCCCCGCGGCGCGGTGATCTGGCGGCGGATCAGCGCGGGGGCCGACAGCGAGGCGGGGAGCCGATTCGTGGAGCGGATGCTCTCGGTGGTTGCGACGTGCCGCCAACGAGGCGTCCCCGTCCTGCAATACCTCGGCGAGCGCCACGAGGCCCGGTTGAACGATCAACCGATCCCCTCGATCCTCGCCGGACCGCCCCCCCGGCGGCCTCGGCCGCCTGACCGGCCCGAGAGCCCCGCGAGGTAGCGGCATCATGTTCCGTGAATACCCGGGATTCACCCCTCCTATCGCTCAACTCTTCGGCTTGGCGAACACCCCTTCGATGCGGCCGTGTTCAAGGCCGCCCGCGAGGCGATCGCCCCGTTCGACGCCGCGACATCGGACGGCAATCCGTGGTCCTTCCCGTTCGACGCGTGCGGTGGGCCGCGGCTGATCGGCCGAGGTCGATTGCGGCATCCTGGCCCCCCGCTGCTCAGCGGCCGTGACCCCGACGGCGGCTATCGGCATGCGGTCCGGCGGGGCCGCACGGGACTGCTCATCGCGCAGCGGAGCGACCACGATTGCCAGTCCGGGGACGACATCAACGACTGGGTCAGGAGATGGTCGGGGTCCGCTCCGAAACCGACGAGCCCGCTCATCGATTGGCTAACTGGCCAGTACCGGCCGTGAACGCCTACCCGGCGGGTTTCGCTTCCGCTCACCCGCCCTATCGAATAAGCTCGGGGTGAATTGACCCTCCCGCCGGAGTCCCCGCGATGCGACTCGCCCTCGTCTGCCTCCTGCCGCTCCTGCTCGGCCCGCCCGAGGCCGTCCCACTGCTCAGGGGGGACGACCCCTCGCAGTTCGAGCTGATCAACATCGGCGCGGACTCGATCGCGATCGCCGACGGAGAAATCCGGCTGATCGGCAAGCCGCTCGGCTACTTCGCGACGAAGCGGGAGTACGAGGATTATGTCCTGACCTTCGAATGGAAGTTCGACCGGCCCGAGATCGG
>JAJYDH010000290.1 GCA_021777685.1 Planctomycetota bacterium
CGTCGCCTATGCCGACTGGCAGCCGGCCGGGAGCCCCGATCCGGACGAAGTGCTCGCCGAGGCTCTCGAAGTCCCCGATTGCGCGGGGGTCCTGGTCGACACCTGGGACAAGTCGCATCCGAGCCCTCTCGACTCGACCGGGCGATGGATCGAATGGGTCGCGCGAATCCGGCGCTCCGGCCGGTTCGTCGCCCTGGCCGGCGGGCTCGACCAGGCCGCGATCGGCCGACTCGCGCCGCTCCGCCCCGACCTCTTCGCGGTCCGGGGCGCCGCTTGCGACAGCTCCGATCGTCGAAGCACGGTCTGTCGCAACCGGGTCGCCGGCCTGGCGAGGGCCTGCCATATCCCGGTGTGAGGGCCGGCGAAGCCTCGTACAATGGTCGGGAACAGCTCGACGCCCGGAGAGGTGAGCCATGCCGCTGCTCGATCACTTCCACCCGCCCTCGCTCGGGACCCGTCATTGGGAATCGTTCCACGCCAGGCGGGCTAGCGCCCTGGCCGATCAGCTCGATCGGGTGCTACTCCCTCGGGGATACTTCGCCGAGATCCAGGTCCACGTCGGCGGTCGGATCGAGGTGGACGTGGGAGCATTCGATGACGACTCTGCCGTGCGGGTGGACCGAGCAAGCGAAGATGAAGGTCCCTCCTCGGTGGCCACGCTGGCCGCCCCGTCCAACTTCCCCGACATCGTCGAGATGCTCGTCTACAACGAAGAGGCCGGGCCGGTCCTGGTCGGCGCCGTGGAGTTCATCAGCCCGGGGAACAAGGACCGGCCCGAGGCCCTGCGTGCATTCGCCGCGAAATGCGCGACTTATCCCAGGAGGGGATCGGCCTGGCGATCGTCGACATCGTGACCAGCCGGAAGGCGAACCTGCACAACGAGTTGATCGGGCTGCTCGAACTGGACGACGAATTCCAGCTGCCGACCGACGTGTTCCTCTACGCGACGGCCTATCATCCGTCCCGCCGCGTCTCCGAGGAGGCGACCGACGCCTGGCTGATGCGGCTCGGCGTCGGCGAAGTCCTGCCGACCCTCCCGCTCTTCCTCCGCCGCGGGCCCTGCCTCCCGCTCGAACTGGAGGCGACCTACGCCGAGGTCTGCCGACGCTCCCGCCTCGCCTGAACGTCCCGACCGCCGACTCACATCCCGAGGAGGATCGCCCCTTTGAAGTCGCACACCGAATACCTGACCTTCAACGTCCCCGGCCGGATGGGATTCGTCAACATCACGCCCCAGGTCGAGGCGGCCCTCGCCAAGAGCGGCGTCCGCGAGGGGCTCGTCCTGGTCAACGCCATGCACATCACCGCGAGCGTCTTCATCAACGACGACGAGCCCGGCCTCCACGAGGATTACAAGGCGTGGCTGGAGGGGCTCGCCCCGTTCGACGCCTCGCCCCAGCGTTACAGGCACAACCGCACGGGCGAGGACAACGCCGACGCCCACATGAAACGCCAGGTCATGGGCAGGGAGGTCGTCGTCGCCGTCACCGGCGGGAAGCTCGACTTCGGCCCCTGGGAGCAGGTCTTCTATGGCGAATTCGACGGCCGGCGGCCGAAGCGGGTCCTGATCAAGGTCATCGGCGACTGAGGGGAAGCGCAAAGTCGAGTTCGGATTCATGGGAAAAAGAAACTCGTCAGCGACGCCCGAATCTCTTGAGATGATGACCATGAATCAAAAATTCCCGGGATTGTCGTGTTAGGCCGACAAGTCGGCCATTTTCGCCCCACCATGCACGGTCTCCGACGGGAGAGAGTGATATCGTGGTCGCGATCGATCATGCGGATGTTTCTCTCCGATCTTTTCTAGACGACGGTGTCACAAACTCCAGGCTCCTCCGTAGAGCAATTGGGCGGTCCCTCCCCCCAATAGGTTTCTCCGCGCCCCCTCCGTCTGGATTTCTTGATTAGAGACTTTTTCAACAATTCATGCCAATCTGGACTTGGCGGACCATAAGGTCGCGTGATCACGCGACGGGGTCGCTCGGTCGTTCCACGTCTCCCGATGGCGACGGCAAACGCCGTGCGCCATCTTCCGGGACGGTGGTCCGTCTCTCTCTGGCTGTCGAGGGTTCGTCGAGGGTTCGGGTCAAGGTCGATGACCGTGGCCCGGCGGCACCGGACCCGGGGGCGAATCCGATGGAAGGCTCATCGATGTCGATGCTATTGATCAGCGACGATCCGACTCTGATCGACGCGGTCGGCTCGGCGATCCGTCCGGTCGACGGGCTAAGGCTGAAGGTCGTCCCCACGATCTCCGAGGTCCGCGACCCGGAGGCCTGGGACGGCGTCGCCCTGCTCCTGATCCACCTGACGGCACCGGGGCCGGCGCCGGAGGTCGGCGGGCTCGTCGAGCGGATGGCGAGGGGCCGCAATCCGGTCTCGACGCTGGTCGTCGCCGACCACCCCGACCCCAAGCGGGCGGTGAGCCTGCTCCGGCTGGGCGTGGCCGATTGCCTGAGCTGGCCGCTCGACATGGCCCGGCTGTCGTACCTGATCGACGCCCTCACCGTCCGGGCCCGGCGGTCGGCGACGATCGCGGCGCCGGCGGTGGAGCGACTCCCCCCGACCGCCGGCGCCCGGCCCGAGCTGGACTTCGACGACGGTACGGGGTCGACCGCGCTCCTGATGGGGCAGGTCGCCCGGGTCGCCACCCAGGAAGCGACGATCCTCCTCAGCGGCGAGACCGGCACGGGCAAGAGTCGGCTCGCCCGGCTGATCCACGAGCTCTCGCACCGCCGGGCCGAGCCGTTCCGGGTGGTCAACTGCGGGGCCCTGCCTCCCATCCAGGCCGAGAGCGAGATGTTCGGCCACGTTCGGGGCGCGTTCGCCGGCGCCGAAGCCGACCGGGCGGGCAAGTTCGCCGAGGTCGGCGGGGGGACGCTGTTCCTCGACGAGATCGACGCCCTCCCCCTGACCGCGCAGACCAGGCTGCTCCGGGCGATCGAGGACCGAGTCTACGAGCCGGTCGGCTCGATGATCCGGATGCCGATCCGGGCCCGGTTGATCGCGGCGAGCAGTCGTCCTCTCGAACAGGAGGTCGCCGAGCAGCGGTTCCGTTCCGACCTCTTTTACCGGCTCAACGTCATCGGCTTTCACCTCGCGCCGCTCCGGGAGCGTCGGGATGCGATCCCGACGCTGGCTTCGAAATTCCTGGCCGAGTTCGCAACCCGCGACGGCAAGGCCGTCGCGAAGCTTTCGATGGAAGCCCTCCGGACACTGGAAAGGCACGACTGGCCGGGCAACGTGCGCGAGCTGCGGAATCTGATCGAGCGGGCCGTCTCGGTCCGCTCCGGCGACGAGATCCGCCCCGAAGACCTCCCCGAATCGGTGAAGCGGCCCGCCGCATGGCCGAGGGCGGTCCCCGGGCCGGCATCGGCGATCCCCTCGTCCGCGGCATCTCGCTCCACCCTCGCCCAGATCAAGCGCGACGCCGAGCTGGCGAGGATCTCCGAGGCCCTGGAGAAGCACGGGAACAACCGACTCCGCGCCGCCGGCGAGCTGGGCATCAGCCGGATGACCCTGTACAAGAAGCTCTACAAATACGGCCTGATGCAGCCCCAGGCGGCCAGCGGTGACGGCCTGGCCTGAGAGCCCCCTCCGCGCATTGACGTCGGCATCGGGTTTGCTCCTGGTGATACCCGCAAGGGTCGAACAATCTCACTCACCAACCCGAACCGACAACCGGAGGGACCGTCATGTCCACATCGAAGAAGAACGATTTCGAAGTGAAGGACGAGAACCGCGACCCGCTCAGCGGCGAGCATGGTGCCCACCCGGTCGGCACCGGCCTGGGCGCCGCGAGCGTCGGGGCGGCGGCGGTCGTCGCGGGGAGCGCGGTCGCCGGGCCGGTCGGCGCGGCCGTCGGGGCGGTCATCGGAGCCGTGGCGGGCGGCCTCGGCGGCAAGGCCGTCGCGGAGTCGATCGACCCGACCGTGGAGGACGCCTACTGGAGCGAGAACCACACCTCCCGCCCCTACTACGACAAATCGCGCGACTACGAGCACTACCGGCCGGCCTATCGGTACGGCTGGGAGTCTCAGTCGCTCTACGGCGACAAGTCCTGGGACGAGATCGAGTCGGAGTTGGGCGAGGGCTGGTCCGAGCGTCGGGGAACGTCCGCGCTCGACTGGCGGGATGCCCGCCACGCCACTCGCGACGCCTGGGAACGCGTCCGCGCGGCCGACGGCGAGTCGATCAGCGACCGGGTCTGACCCGGGGCCGATCTTCGTGACTCCTCCGGGCCGGGCGGGCCATCCGCCCGGCCTTCGTGATTTCGAAGGCCGGGCGAAGCCGGGGCAATCCATCGCGAAAATCGGGCGCTGGGCCGTTGGGGCGTGTCGAATTCGCCCGATCGGGCTATAATCTCAGCTCGATCGCCCCCCGGCCGGCGGACCTCTCCCGTCCGACTCTCTCCCGTCCGCCCCTCGCCCTCGATCTCGCCGATCATCCCGAGGAGAGACCATCGCCATGCTTCGCCGCGCCCGCCTCGCCGTGCTGTTCGTCCTCGCCATCGGATCGCTTCCCGGCCTCGCCGCTCATGCCCAGCAGCCCCCGCCGCCTGCCACGGAGCCCTCGGCCAGGGAGGCCGTGAAGGACGCCGAGAAGCCGGCGCCGCCCAAGCCGCCGACCAACCCGGTCGAGCGGATCAAGGACGAGGCCCAGAACAGGTCGCAGGTGATGGCGACCCTCAGTTACCTGACCGACGTGATCGGCCCCCGCCTGACCGCCTCGCCCGGCATGAAGCGGGCCAACGAGTGGACCCGCGACAAGCTCGCCGGCTGGGGCCTTGAGAACGCCCACCTGGAGAAGTGGGGCACCTTCGGCAAGGGCTGGACGCTCAAGAAGTTCTCGATGCAGGTCGTCGAGCCCCAGTGCATCCCGATCATCGCCTTCCCCAAGGCCTGGTCGCCCGGGACCGACGGCCCGGTCGTCGGGGAGGTCGTGGACCTCGACGCCGTGAAGAACGATGCCGACCTGGAGAAGCTCAAGGGCAGGCTCAAGGGGGCCATCGTCCTGGTGAGCCCTCCCCAGAACGTCGAGGCCCGCTTCGAGCCGCTGGCGACCCGCCTGACCGACACGGACCTCCTCGAACTCGCCAACGCCTCCGACCCTGCCGCACGGCGGGCTCGCCCCCAGCGACCGGCGGCGACCGCCAACACGCCGACCGGACCCAACGCGGCACCGGCCGCCCCGGCCCAGCCTCGCCCCGGCGGACGGGGACAGATGACCGAGGAGCAGCGGGCCCGGCTCCAGTTCCAGCGCAAGAAGATGGCCTTCGCGATGGAGGAAGGCGCGGTCGCGATCATCGACGCCAGCACCAACGGCGACGGCGGGACCCTCTTCGTCGCCGAGGCGACCGTGCCCTCCGGGCCGCTTCCCGGCGGCGGGGGCAACCCGGGCGCCCGGCGGATCACCGCGCACGACAAGGACGCGCCCAAAATCCTCCCACAAGTGACCGTCGCCAAGGAGCATTATAACCGGATGCTCCGGATGATCCGCCAGGGCGAGACGCTCAAGATCGCGCTCGAACTGGCCGTCGAGTTCCAGGACGACGTGGACACCTTCAACACCGTCGCCGAGATCCCCGGGACCGACCTGAAGGACGAGATCGTCATGCTTGGCGGGCACATGGACTCCTGGCACAGCGGCACCGGGGCGACCGACAACGCGGCCGGGGTCTCGGTGGCGATGGAGGCCGTGCGGATCGTCAAGGCGCTCGACCTCAAGCCAAGGCGGACGATCCGCGTCGCCCTCTGGAGCGGCGAGGAGCAGGGCCTCCTCGGCTCCGCCGCCTACGTCAAGGAGCACTTCGGCCAGGCCGGCGACGGGACGAGGGGCGCCGGCAACGGCCCCCGGCCGAAGGTGACGACGAAGCCGGATTACGACAAGTTCACGGCCTATTTCAACCTCGATAACGGCACCGGCAAGGTCCGGGGCGTCTATCTTCAGGGGAACGAGGCCGCCCGCGCCGTCTTCCGCCCCTGGCTCGCGCCTTTCAAGGAGATGGGGGCCTCGACCCTGACCATCGCCAACACGGGCGGGACCGACCATCTCTCGTTCGACGGCATCGGCCTGCCCGGGTTCCAGTTCATCCAGGACGTCGTCGATTACGACACCCGGACCCACCACTCGAACCAGGACGTCTACGACCGGATCCAGGCCGACGACATGAAGCAGGCCGCCGCGATCATGGCCGCCTTCGTCTACAACACGGCCAACCGCGAGGAGAAGCTCCCCCGCAAGCCGACCCCCACGACCGGCCCGACCTCGCCGACCCCCGCCCCGGCCCCGACCGCCGCCGCCGGATCGGCCGCGGGTGAATAATAAGCACGCTTGTATTTCTTGTTGTGTTGATCTGAGATCTCGAATTTGAGATCTCAGATCGATGGTCGATGGGCGCCCCCGGGAGGGACGCCCCGTCCATCGACCATCGATCATCGCCCATCGGAGATCTCGAACCGGACCCCCTGCGCCAGCGGCAGGTCCTTCCCGCCGTTGATGGTGCAGGTCTGCCGGCGCATGTACGCCTTCCACGAGTCGGACCCGGCCTCGCGACCCCCTCCGGTGGCCTTCTCGCCGCCGAAGGCCCCGCCGATCTCAGCTCCCGAGGTCCCGATGTTGACGTTGGCGATCCCGCAGTCGGACCCCTCGGCCGAGAGGAACCGCTCGGACTCGACCACGCTGTCGGTGAAGATGGCCGACGCCAGCCCCTGCTCGACGCCGTTCTGGATCGCCAGGGCCTCGTCGAGGTCCCGGTAGGTCATCGCGTAGAGGATCGGCGCGAAGGTCTCCTCGCCCACGATCGGCATCGACGGGTCGGCCCGGACGATCGTCGACTCGACGAAGAAGCCCGGCCGGTCGAGCCGATGGCCTCCCTGGAGGATCGTCCCTCCCTGGGATCTCGCCGCGTCCAGAGCCGCCATCATCACCCCGACGGCCCGCTCGTTGATCAGCGGGCCCATCAGGACGCCGTCCTCCCACGGGTCGCCGATCTTGATGCTCGCATAGGCCCGTTTCAGCCGTTCGAGGAACGGCGCGGCGATCGACTCGTGGAGAATCAGGCGGCGGAGCGTCGTGCAGCGCTGGCCGGCGGTCCCGACGGCGGCGAAGACGACCGCTCGGAGTGCCAGGTCGAGGTCCGCCCTGGGCGTCACGATCACCGCGTTGTTCCCGCCCAGTTCCAAAAGCGACCGCCCCAGCCGGCCCGCGACCGCCCGCGCCATCGACCGGCCCATCCGGCAGCTTCCCGTCGCCGAGACCAGGGGAAGCCGGACATCGTTCGCGATCGCCTCGCCGATCTCGACATCGCCGGCGCAGAGGGCGAAGACGCCTGGGCAGCCGTTGGCCCGGGCAATCTCGTGCGCGATCTTCTGCACCGCGACCGCCGTCAACGGCGTCTCCGGCGAGGGCTTCCAGACCGTCGAGTCGCCGCAGACTGCCGCGACCGCCGCGTTCCACGCCCAGACGGCGACCGGGAAATTGAAAGCCGTGATGATCCCGACCGGCCCGATCGGGTGCCACTGCTCGATCATCCGGTGCCCCGGCCGCTCGCTGGCGATGGTCAGGCCGTGGAGCTGGCGCGACAGGCCGACGGCGAAGTCGCACATGTCGATCATCTCCTGAACCTCGCCCTCTCCCTCCGAGCGGATCTTGCCCGACTCCAGGGTGACGAGCAGCCCCAGCTCCCGCTTCCGCTCCCGGAGTGCCTGCCCAAACTGCCGGATAACCTCGCCACGGGCAGGAGCCGGGACCTTCCGCCAGCCCTCGAACGCCGCCCGAGCCTCGTCCGCGACCCGCCCATAATCGGCAATCGAACCCATCCGGACCCGTCCCAACGCCCGTCCGGTCGCCGGGTTGATCGAGGCCACTTCCGCCCCGCCTGGCGAATCGGACCACTCCACCCCGCAGACCCCAGGATTCGATTCGCCGAGGCCCAGCGATCGCAAGACGGTATCGATCATGAGAAGACACCTTTCCAGGACGATCCGAGATCACAAACCCAATCGACGTTCCCACTCCAAGCCAATTGACGCTCCAACTCGAAGCTTGCCAAACTCGTCGCCGAAGCCCCGGGCCATGACCACAAACCCGCGGGGACGGCGCTCCTCCGGGTAGCCTTGAGGTGCGCCCGTACTGGTTCAGCAGGGCGGAGACCAAGTACTGGTCGGTGCCCGTGTCCTTCTCAAGCGAGAGGAGCCTCCGGAACTGGTCGAGTGCCTCCAGGTAGGTCGGCCCGGTGGGGGCGTCGCCGGGTCCCT
>JAJYDH010000291.1 GCA_021777685.1 Planctomycetota bacterium
GAGCCCTGTTCCTAAGCGAGGAGGGCCAATGGGAAGCGTTCTGGGCGAGGCCCTCAAGGGCGGCCTGAGGTCGCTACCTACTTCAAAGACGCCTACCCCAGTTTGAGACGGCAATCGCGGCCCTCCGTGACGGGTCGGCCGGCGAATCGGCTCAAGAAGGCCGGCCGCCGGCCCCTCGACGGACCGCCTCGTGGAGCAGGGCGATCTGGCTCATCGAGTCGGTGATCCGGCCGTCCATCAGCATGGCCAGGGCCTCCGGCCAGTCGAGCCGGCGGACCTGGAGGCGCTCGGTCCCCTCGGGCTCGCTCTCGCCCCGGGTCAGCTCGGTGGCCCGGTAGAGGTAGGCGACCTCGTCGCTGACCGAGTTCGACAGGTGCGACCGGGCGATCAGCTCGATCCGGCCGGCGACCAGGCCGGTCTCCTCGCGAAGCTCGCGGAGGGCGGTCTCCTCGGGGTCTTCCCCCTCGGGCCCGCCCCCCTCGGGGATCTCCCAGGAGTAGGCGTCGAAGGGGTAGCGGTGCTGGCCCACGAGCCAGACGTGCCCGTCATCGTCGACGGGCAGGACGCCGACGGCCTTGTTCTTGTAGTGGACCACGCCGTAGATGCCGGGCAGGCCGTCGGGCCGGAGGACCTGGTCCTCTCGGACGCCGATCCAGGGGTTCTCGTAGACGAGTCGGCTTTCGAGCGTGGTCCAGTGGCTGGCGTGCTCGGGGTCGGGTTCGAGGCTCATGCCTTGAGCGCGGCCTGGAGGGAGACGCCCATGTCGGCCGGGCTCTTGGCCACGCGGATGCCCGCGCCTTCGAGGGCGGCGATCTTGTCCTCGGCCTTGCCCGAGCCCCCCGAGATGATGGCGCCGGCGTGGCCCATCCGCTTGCCCGGCGGGGCGGTCTGGCCGGCGATGAACGCGGCCATCGGCTTGGTGAACTTGCCGGACTTCTTCAGCTCGGCGGCCTGCTCCTCGGCGTTCCCGCCGATCTCGCCCATCATCAGCACGGCGTCGGTGTCCGGGTCATTCTCGAACATGTTCAGGGCGTCGACGAAGCTCGTCCCGTTGACCGGGTCGCCGCCGATCCCGACGCAGGTGCTCTGGCCGATCCCGAGGTTGGTGAGCTGCCAGACCGCCTCATACGTCAGGGTGCCCGACCGGCTGACCACGCCCACCCGGCCCGGCTTGTGGATGTACCCCGGCATGATCCCGATCTTGCACTGGCCGGGCGTGATGACCCCCGGGCAGTTCGGGCCGATCAGCCGGACCGACGGGTGATGGGCCTTCAGATAGGCCACCGCGCGGGCCATGTCGAGGACCGGGATGCCCTCGGTGATCGCGACGATCAGCGCGATCCCGGCGTCGGCCGCCTCCAGGATCGAGTCGGCGGCGAACGGCGGCGGGACGAAGATCATCGTCGCGTTGGCGCCCGTGGCCTTGACGGCCTCCTCGCAGGTGTCGAAGACCGGCACGCCCAGCGCGGTCGTCCCGCCCTTGCCCGGCGTCACGCCGCCGACGAGGTTCGTGCCGTAGTCGCGGCACTGCTCCGAGTGGAACGCCCCCGCCTTGCCGGTGATCCCCTGGCAGATCAGCCGGGTGTCCTTGTCGACCAAGATGCTCATGCGTTGGGTTCCGTGGGTGGGGCTTCGCGGGCCGAGGGGATGGCAAATTCGGGGGTGATCAATACATCTCGTACATGTGTTCGCCCCCGTGGGCGGGGTTGCCGATCAATTTCTGCTGGCGGAGGTCGACGACGAAGTCGAGATGTTCCAGCGGCAACTGGCCGATGAGAACAGGGATGTCGTCCGGCACTTCGAGAACATCCATCGTGCAACTCCGGCCCTGGATCGTCAGGCGAACCGAGCTGTAAAGTCCGGACTCGCCGACTCCGGTGGTGCCGCGTACCCGCTTCGTCGAGACCCGATCCAATCCCAAGCGCTCGATCAAGCGAAGCGGCATCGAGATCAGCCTGGCGCCGGTGTCGACGAGGGCGTCCGATAGTTCGACCCGCCTCAATCGATCGGGGGGGATGAGCCCTTGCCGGATGGCCCACACGTCACCGGCGTTTTCGAGCGTGGCCTCGGTGGTCACCTTGCCCATCGTCTCGATTCCCATCGGCTTTGCCTCCGCCTTGGCGGGGTCGATTGGGGTCAACGTATAGCTCGGTCGCGGTCGCGGCTCAAATTCATAGCCGATGATCTCATACATCACGCCGCACCCTTCGCCGCCGCGACGACCTTCTTGGCCGCGTCGGTCAGGCCGATGGCGGTGATGATCTTCCGCCCGGACTCGTCGAGGAGCTTCTTGCCGAGGTCGACGTTCGTCCCTTCCAGCCGGACCACCAGCGGGACCTTGAAGTCGATCTCGTCGTAGGCGGCGAGGAGGGCCGAGGCGATCGTGTCGCACTTCATGATCCCGCCGAAGATGTTGACCAGCACCGCTTTCACGTTCGGGTCGGCCAGGAGGATGCGGAAGGCTTCGAGCACCTGGTCCTTCTGGGCCCCGCCGCCGACGTCCAGGAAGTTGGCCGGCTCGCCGCCGTGGTACTTGATCAGGTCCATCGTGCTCATCGCCAGGCCGGCGCCGTTGACCAGGCAGGCGATGTCGCCGTCGAGGCTGACGTAGCTCAGCCCGCTCTTGCCGGCCCGAAGCTCGTTCGGGTCTTCCTCATCCACGTCGATCAGGGCGGCGATGTCCTTGTGGCGGAACATCGCGTTGTCGTCGAAATTCAGCTTCGCGTCGAGCGCGAGGACCTCCCCCTTGTCGGTCACGATCAGGGGGTTGATCTCGGCCAGCGAGGCGTCGGAGTCGAGGAAGAACTTGACGAACGCCTTGAGGAACTTCTCGCCGTTCCGGGCCGCCGGGCCGGCCAGGCCGAGGGCGTGGCAGACCTTCCGGGCCTGGAAATCCAGGAGCCCGGCGCCGACGTCGATCGGCTCGCGGTGGATCTTCTCGGGCGTGTCGTGGGCGACGATCTCGATGTCGACGCCCCCCTCGGTGGTCGCCATCAGGACCGGGCATTGCAGCCCCCGGTCGACCGCCAGGCCCAGGTACAGCTCCCTGGCGATGTCGTGGCCGACGGTGACGAGCACCTTCTTGATCATCTGGCCGTCGGCGCCCGTCTGGTAGGTGACCAGCGTCTTGCCCAGCAGCTCGGACGCGGCCCGCTTCGCATCCTCCTTGGAGCGAACGAGTTGGACGCCCTTGGCCATCCCCTCCTTGCGGGGCTTGAGGCCGCTGGCGATCTCCAGGGCTTCACCCCGGTCGTCGTCGGGGCCGATCGCGATCCCCTTGCCCCGGCCCCCGGCGTGGACCTGCGCCTTGACGACGATCAGGCCGCCGCCGAGCTTGTCGTAAGCCTCGGCCGCCTCCTCGGGCGTCCCGCAGACGATCCCCTCGGGGACGGCGACCCCGGCGACCTTGAGCAGATCCTTCGCCTGGTATTCGTGGACTTTCATGGGGCTTCGGGCCTTGCCTTCGTTGGGGATTGCCAGGGACGACCGGGACGGATCTCGGGCTTCGTGGCCGGTTCTACCATACCCGCCGGGGGGGTTCCAGACCCGACCGGGTCCCGGAAAGGGGTCGCGGCTAGAGCCGGCGGAATTCCTCCTCGACCTCGCGCTCGATCCGGGCGAGATCCTCGTCGGTCGGCAGGGTCGGGTCGGGCCGGAAGGCGTCCCGGACCTCGTCGGACTCGGCGAGTTCGCGGAACTCGTGGAGCCAGAACTCGGCCTCCTGGGCGGTCGGAACTTCGGGGATGGGCTGCACTTGGGGAGACCTGAACGTCACTCGTTTCCGCTCCTTGAGGGCGTCCATCCGGGACAGGAAGTCGTCGGCCGAGAGGACCTTGGCCTTCTTGCGCGTCGCGGCCTTCTGAATCCGGTGATCCGAGGAGACGACGGTCAAGGTCTTGGGGCTGGTGTGGTGGGCGATCAGGTCCTCGATCCGCTCGTCGGCAGAGTCGTGGTCGACGGCGTACAGGACCGCGATCCCCTTGTGGCGAGACGAGTTAGGGAGATGCGTGGGAGCGTCGACGGCGTCGAAGACGACCGTCGTGAGGTGGGCCTCGACCGGGTCGAGGGTCGCGGCGAGGTCGTTGAGGAACCGCTGGCGGACCTTGCGGAACCCGTCGGGGCCGAACCGCCGGGCCATCAGGCCGGCGGCGAACATCACGTTGTAGCCGTCGATCAGGGTGCGCATCGGGCGGGTCCCGGGGTCTCGGTTGGACTGGTTCCCTCCTCTTAAGATACGCTCCGGCGGACATTTCGGCAAATCGGCGGGTCAGGTCGCGGCCCTGGCCCCGGCCTCGTGGACGATCCCGCCCAGGGTGTGGCGGACCTCGCCCGAGACGAGCACGGTGTGGGCCCTCCCCCGGACCTCCCAGCCGCCGTAGGGGGTGTTCCGGCTCTTGGAATGGAAGGCGGCCGGGTCGATGGTCCAGGGGGTCGAGGGGTCGATGATCGTCACGTCGGCGTCGGCGCCGGGGCGGAGGGTCCCCTTGGGGATGCCCAGGAGCTTCGCCGGCTCGACGGTCAGCTTGCGGATCGCCTCGGGCCAGGTCAGGTGCCCCGGCTCGATCAGGCCGTAAACCGTGATGGGGATGAGGGCTTCGAGCCCGACGATGCCGAACGGGGCCTGGTCCAGCTCCCGCATCTTCTTCTCGGGCGAGTGCGGGGCGTGGTCGGTGGCCAGGAGGTCGATCGTCCCGTCGCGGAGCCCGCCGATCACGGCGTCGACGTCGGCCTGTGTTCGTAAAGGCGGATTCATCTTGTAGTTAGAGTCGAACGTCCGGAGGTTCTCGTCGGTCAGGGTGAAGTGGTGCGGGCAGGCCTCGGCGGTGACGTTCACCCCTCGCCGTTTGCCCTCCTTGACCAGCTCGACGGCCCGCTCGGTCGAGATGTGCTGGATGTGGAGCCGGCCGCCGGTGATCTCGGCCAGGCGAATGTCGCGGGCGACCATGATGTCCTCGGCCGCCGCCGGCATCCCCCCCAGCCCGAGCTTCATCGACTCGAACCCCTCGTTCATGACCCCGCCCGTAGTCAGCTCTAACACCTGACAGTGCTGCATGATGCAGCGATCGAACATCTTCGAGTACTGCAACGCCCGCCGCATCAAGGACGCCGAAGCGACCGGGGCCCCGTCGTCGGTGAACGCCACCGCGCCCCCAGCGACGAGCTGCCCCAGCTCGGCCAGCTCCTCGCCGTTCCGCCCCTTGCTGACCGCCCCGACCGGGTAGACGTTGGCGAACCCCGCCCGCCGGGCTTGCAGGACGACGAACTCGGCCATTCCCTGGCTGTCAATCGCCGGGCGGGTGTTGGGCATGCACGCGACCGAGGTGCAACCACCGGCCAGGGCAGCCTTTGCGCCCGTGGCGATGGTCTCGTCCTCCTCGTTGCCCGGCTCGCGGAGGTGGACGTGGACGTCGATCAGCCCGGGGCAGACAATCATCCCCCGGGCGTCGATGACGACGTCAGCCTCTTCGTATCCTTCCCCGATCGCCAGGACCCGCCCCCGAGCCAGCCAGACGTCGGCGATCCGGTCGATGTCCTGGCTCGGGTCGACGACCCGACCCCCGGTGATCTGAATCGTGCGCACGTCGGCGATCTCCCAGACAAAGCGAACCGGCCCGGGCCCCCATCATAGGCCCGACCCCCTCCGCTTCCAACCGGCCCCCGACCAAAAATCCGAACCCAACGCCGGCACGGCCCTCCCAAAAATCCGAACCCAACGAGCCCATCTCCAACTCGAACCCATTTCAGCCGCCGAGGCATCCCAGAAGTCGAAGCCAACCGCAACCGATCCCGCTAAAATTGGAACCCAACCGACCGGCCCCCGGCCTCGAAGTCCCCCTGAATCCATCCCGGCAAGCTTCCTCCGGACGACCCAAATTGCCAATGATGACGGTCCCAGAAGCTTCAAAAATCCCGTTTTGACCCCCGATTTTGGCCCGTTCGACCCCCAAAATCGACGATTTGACCCCCGTTTTTGGACCATTGCGACCCGATTTTCGACCGTCCCGAGCCCCGTCCCTGGGTTCAATCCCGAAGGCGAACCCACCGAGACGGCATCGGACGATGCGAAGCCAGGGCAGCCTGACCGCCGGGTCCGGGCCGATCCCTAATCCTTATGATCGCGAATCCGATGGCCCATGAACCGGGTTTTTTGACGTCGCCGCCAATTCGCGACGGACCAGCGGGCCTGTCAAAATCTATCAGTGAACTCTCGGGTGACACAGGTTGGCCCCAACCCGCGTCGCAACCCGTGGCGAATGTTAGGGAATCATTCCTCTCCCCTTGATTCGCCCCCCATATAGCCCCGCCCGGTCCGGGCGTCGGCGAACGAAGATCGGGGGAGAAGATCAAAAGAAGATCAGGAGCCGATGGCGGGGATGAGGCCCTTCTTGGGCCGCCCGATCGGCCGGAGCGTGGAGCGCAACCCCAGGCGGTTCGCGGTGAGTTCCTGCCAATCGGGGCAGCCGAGCGGCTGGCCGCGCTCGATCGACCGCCGCATCGCCTCCTCCTCCGCGGGGCCCAGGGGGACGTTGACGCGCTCGACCCAATCCGCCGGACGATCGATCGGCCAGGCGTCCGGAGCGGGGCCGGGGGAGGAGGTCGCGTCGTCCCGCCTCCGGAGGCTCCCCCATCGCCAGTCCTCGGCCCGCTCCACCAGGCCGGCGCGGAGGGCATTGCGCTCGACGTAGCGGCAGACCGTGTGGAGATGGCCGTCGTCCTGGACCGGGAACGACTTGAACCGGCCCTGGTACAGGTGGCCGGTCCCGGCGGAATGGCGGTGGGCATGCCAGCGTTGGGTGTGGGTCATGGTCAGCCAGCGCATGAACCGCGATAGGTCGCCATCGCCCTCGGGCCAGAGGACGAGGTGGAAGTGGTTGGGCATGACGCAGTAGGCCAGGACCCGCATGGCGTGGCGCGAGGTCGCCTCGGCGAGGACGCGGAGGAAGGCGTCGTAATCGCCGTCGTGGTCGAAGATCGTGGCGCGGGCGACGGCGCGGTTCATGGCATGGTAGATCAGGCCGCCCTCGGCGGCGCGGGGTGGTCGGCTCATGGGATCGAGCTTAGCGAAGACCTCACCTCGCGCCAAGAACGGCTCCTGACCCCTTTTCTTCGTATTGGCGGTAATTTATTTGATGCTGGAGTTGACGGAAATTCTTCTGATATCATCAAGCTTTTTGTTCCAAATCCTCTCAAGTAATTACTTGTAACTCAAAAAGCGACATATTAAGGTAACCGTTCAGTCCTTTTTTGCAGAAAAAATGGGTGTGCTCGCCAACGAAATCCTGGCGGCTTAGGTATTCAATCAAGCGCGCCAATTGAATACGCTTAGTTTAGTGATTTCTGAAGATAGCCTGAGTCGCCTGACTTACCCGGTTTTACAAGCCAAAATTTCATGCCAAAAAAAACTGAACACTGAACGGTTACATCTTTAGGTTGCGATCTTGACCGTATTGCTAGAGGACGGTAAATACCAGATCATTGGTCGCGACGGGCCGCAACGAAGCTTGTTCGCTCGACGCTCGCACCCAAGATCCACCAACGCCACGGCCTGGTGATCACTCGGGCACCCCTGAACAACCATTCGGCACGATTATTTATACAAAACGGAAAAAAGCATGAGATTTTTTTTTGTAAAGTTTTGCATTGTTAGTTTCTCTATCTCGTTCCATGTATTCGCTTGTGACAACCAATATGCAAAGCAAAGCTATTTTGGAAAAACCATTATCACAAACGAAGATCTTTCTCATGCGATTAAAAATAAAATCGCATGTGATTATTTTAATACGATCAATTACAGTGCCGATTTGAACGAAAAATATAATTTTGTTCATACGACAATGGATAGTGATGGAATCATCCGAGATATATTGTGCTTCCCGGTCGATTCGGCCGGATATCCCAGTCTTTTGCGCAATGTTAACGGGAGTAAAATCAGACTTGTCATTCATATTCACCGAGAATCGGATCGTGATCCTTCGAACATCCTTGAAACATTCAGAAAACTGAAATCAGCAAGCAATAAAATCAAAACAACTATTTTTTTTGATTTTAATAAAAACCCGTGAAAGACATCCAATCGGACTTCTCGCCTTTCTCCACCCTTTAGGCGACGGTCCGGACTCTGCGAGTGACGGTCCGCTTCCGGCGGCCTCGCTTGCCGCATTTGGGGCACGGGGCTTTCTTGACGGCGCAATGGACGGATATAACGATCGGTGTCGGTGCGTTGCTTGGTGCGGGCCTTGACCAGGCCTTGG
>JAJYDH010000292.1 GCA_021777685.1 Planctomycetota bacterium
CCTGGCGAGAGTAGTTCGACTGGAAGAACCGCCACCCCCGGTGGTCGAGCGTGTGGTTCATGTAGATCGACACCGGTTTATCCTTGATCCCCCGCGCCTCGTCGGTCAGCGTGACCTCGCTCCGGTAGCTCGACGCGGTCGAGGTCCCGGGGTCGAAGCCGACGTCGAAGTCGTTGAGCTTGAGCGAGAAGCCCAGGTCCATCCGGTCGACGTCGAGGGCGACCTCGTAGATCCCGTCGGGGAACGTGACCTGCCGGTAGGCCGGGTCGAAGGTGGGGGACTTCCGGAGCCAGACCTCGCGGGTCTCGTTGCCGACGGTCAGCTCGGCCAGGACGGCGGACAGGCCGTCGTCCTTCTTGCCGGGCGGGAGGTCGACCGACTCGGCGATGTCCTCCTCCTTGCCGTGCTGGAGGAACTCCTCGACGGCGAAGGTCATGGTCATCGGCGAGACGGAATTGCCGCCGAAGGCCGTGATCTCCTCGCCCGGCTTGAGCAGGCCCGAGGAGCGGACCTTCGCCGGGTTCCCGCGCTCGAAGACCCGGTAGGCGAGCCGGCCGCGGTCGTCGCCCATGATCTCGATCTGCCCGAACCGGCCGTTGACCTGCGGGTCCACGACGGGCGGGTAGAAGTACGAGACGTAGAGCAGGGGCCGGGGCGGCTCGGCCCCTTTTTCCTCGGACTCGGGCACGGTGGTCGGGGCCATCGGCAGGCCGGCGTAGCCGTTGTGCTTGATCTCGGGGCCGTCCCCCTTGCGGACCTTGAACTGGGCGATGTTGATGACGTCCTCGCCCAGCGACTTCTGGATTCGGGGCGATTCGATCGCCTCGTGATCGACCTTGACGAAGGTCGCGGTCAGGTCGCTGTCGGGCAGGGGAAACGGCTTGCCGGGCTGGGCGTCGTCGAGCTTGACCTCGAACGACCGGGTCTTGCCGGCCTTGTCGGGGTAGATCAGGCGGGCGACGCCCTCCTTGCCGGGGTCGGCGGGGGTGTTGGCGAAGTCGTCGAAGATCTCGGGCCGGTCCACGAACGAGAAGATGAACTTCGCCGGCCCGGCGGTCCGGAAGACCCGGGGGATGCCCCTCGGCTCGGTCACGAACCAGCGGTCCTCGTCGGAGGTGAAGACGTCGACGGGGACCTTGCCGCCGGGGGGCGTGATCTTCGGCCGGAGCTTGATCATCGGCGAGCCCGACGGGTCGGGCACGTAGATCGTCTTCGGGATCGAGGCGGCGTAGAACTTCTTGATCGCCAGCTTGAACGGGTGCGACGACTTCGAGATCACCTCATATTTGCCGGCCGGCCAGTCGAACGAGCCCGGGTAGAACGGGAGGGTGTAGGTCCCGGTCTCCTTGCCCGAGTGGGGGTCGATCGGCTTGAGGTAGATGACCGGCTTGTGGTTCCGGATGAGCTGGTTCGAGGTCTGCCCCTCGGGCATCCCGAGCTGCCCCTCGTCGGACGACCAAGACGCCCACCACGACCCGCCGATCACGGTCAGCAGGCCGGCATGGGTGATGAGGAAGCCGGTCTGCCGCTTCGTCCAGGGGAAGCGGATCAGGGCGGCGCAGAGGATGTTCAGGCCGAGGAACGCCAGCAGGAGGGCAAATCCCTTGGTATTATAAACATACTCATTGACGGCCACCTGGCCGTACTGGCTGTTGAACCAGGTCCCATAGGCGAGCGTGCCCGCGAGGGCGGCCAGGCAGATCACCGCCAGCTTGACCGAGGCCAGGAAGCGGAAGGTCGCGTCGAGGGCGCGGACCGCGAGCGACCCGCCCGCCTTCGGCGCGGGCTTCGCGGGCTCGACGCCCTTCGGCGGCGGGGGCGGAGGCGGATTCTTCCTGGTTGCAGTCGCCATGTTCGGGCACCTGGTCGAGGGGCTGGCGTCGAGGGTGGGGCCTCGGGCGGGAGGGTCGGCCCGGCGATCTCATCTCGCCTCAGGGTCGATTGTAGTCAAATCCGCGAATACGGGCCAGACGATCCCCCGCCGGCCCGGCCATTTCGACTATGCTTGTACGCGGACGACGATCCGACTACACGATGGAATTTTGTTGAATTTTCACCCGGTGTCAATAGGTGTTCTCAACGATTTCGTTCGGGGCCGGCGTAGCGGAAGGTGTTGTCCCAGTGCCTGTCGAGGGCGTGGAGGGCCTGGTCGACGGTGGCGGCGTGGAGCTTGCCGTGGACGTCGCGGCGTGCCAGGCCGAGGCGGAAGAGCTTGCCCAGGGCGTCGGCGATCTCGAAGTTGATCTCCACGCCGGAGAGCCCCTTGAGGAAGTCTTCGACGTGCGAATCGAGCTTCTCCATCGTCCAGACGTCCGGCTCGTTCAGCCTCCGCCAGAGGAAGAAGTAGGCGAGCAGGGTCTCCTTGTACTCCTCCTCCTCGGCCGAGTCGACCAGCCGGGTCAGGACGCTCCCATTGTTGGCCAGGGTCAGGTAATAGAGGTTGCGGATCATCGACGAGAGGTGCTTGTGCTTGGCCCGGTGGAAGCCGAAGAACGAGTTCATCCCGGCCGAGACCGGCACCGCCATCAGGGGGGCCAGGAGCATCGGGTTGCCGAGCGAGGCCAGGCTCAGCCCCAGGAGCTTGATCGCCAGCGTCGGCAGGCCCATCACGACCGGCGAGGCGATCTGGGCCTTGTCGATCCAGCGCATCTTGACCTTGGTCCCCTGCTCGGGCAGGTGCATCTCCATGTCGACGTGGGGCACGTCCTTGAACATCCGGAGGTAGATCACGTCCGACCGGATGAACGGGCCGAAGTCCACCCCCTCCCGGAACTTCAGGGCGATCACCAGCCGCTGGTAGGCGTCCAGGAGCATGGTCCGCTTGCGGAACCTGGTCTTGGCGCTCCGGAAGACCCGGGAAATCTGGGTGTAGCCCCGGGCGTAGATCCGGAGGTGCTCGAACTGTCCGAAGTTGGGGACGTAGGTCAGGCCCATCTCGTTGGGCGCGGCCACCGCCTGCTGGATGATCGCCAGGTCGAGAGGCCGGTAGTTGGCCCGCTCCAGCGTGGCCTCGAACGGGGCGAGGAACTCCTCGTCCGACTCCTGGGTCCGGGCCCTCGTGTGGCCGGTGAGCCGGACGTAATCCGAGTCGGGGTCGAGCGGCGCGTACAGCTCCTTGAGGACCCGGAGCCGCTCGTAGAAGTCGCTGTGGAAGATGGCGCCCAGGAGCGGGCCGAGCTTGCCCAGCTTCTCGCGCTCGTCGTCGGTCAGGTCGGGCTGGGCCATGAGGAGCCGGGTGAGGTCGCCCGGCCGGATCGGCAAGGCCCGCTCTCGGCTGTCGATGTTCGGCAGGGTGAGCGGCTCGCCGAGGACCGGGGGCATGGCGTCGGCGACTTCATCCTCGTCCTCATCGTCGACCGAAGGTTGCAGGGATTCCGAGGCCATGAAGTTCCCCAGGGGGGTGGTCGCGCCGTGGTCCGGGGCCATTATACGCGATCCGGCCCGATCGATGGGGCCCGGGATTCCCGACAATCGGCGGGGGAGGGGGGAGACGGGTGGCCGAAACCGAAGGGGCCTGGTAGTCTTGTCTTGGAGAGACGGCGGCGGGCCGACCGGGAGGTCGTCGGGGCCGTCCGCCGGCCGGTCGGGAGGCGGTCCTTGCCAGGTTCCAAGAACGTCCGGCTCCGCGTCGGGGTCGTCGGCCTCGGCCGGCTCTGGGAGGCCCGCCACAAGCCGGCGCTGGCGAAGCTCAAGGACCGGTTCGCCGTGACCGCCCTGTACGATCAGGTCGCCCGCCGGGCCGAGATCGAGGCCGGGCAGGTCGGCGGCCGGGCGGTCGACGGCCTGGTCGCGCTGATCGAACGGCCGGATGTCGACGTCGTCTACCTGCTCTCGCCCCAGTGGTTCGGCCTCCATCCGATCGAGGTCGCCTGCGCCCTGGGCAAGCCGATCTACTGCGCCCTGCCGCTCTCGGGGGTCGCCGACGAGCTGGAACGGCTCGACCCGGCGGTCCGAGGCAGCGGGGTGCCGTTCATGCCCGAGTTCGCGCGGCGGTTCTACCCGACCTCGCTCCGGCTCAAGGAGCTGCTGGCGACCCGGATCGGCCGCCCTCGGCTGGTGATCGGCCAGGGGCGGCTGTTCGGCTTCGACCGCTACGGCCAGCCCGGCCCCTCGACGCAGATCGCGCCGGAGTCGCTGCTGGTCGACCCGGGGAGCTACCTCCTCGACTGGTGCCGGTTCGTCTTCGAGGACGAGCCGAGTGCCGTCCAGGGCTGGGGCGGGACCATCCTGCCGGGCGGGGAGAAGCCGGAGACCGACTTCGTCACCTACCTCCTGGAATTCGGCGGCGGGGGCGTGGCGCAGGTCGCGGCCGGCCGGTACCACCGCGACGCCTGGGGCGACGCCAGCCGGTTCCTCCCCCTGCCCGGGATCCAGGTCTACGCCGAGCGCGGCGTCGCCTGGCTGGAATTGCCCGACCGGATCCAGTGGACCGACTCCGAGGGGACCCACGAGGAACGGCTCCCGCTGGAGCCGAGCGTCGGCGAGATGCTCAACGACCACTTCCACCGCCTCGTCCGGGGGAGCCAGTCGATGGCGCCGACCTGGGACGACGCCGTCGCCGTCGCCCGGCTGATCGCCGCGATCCAGCAGAGCGGCCGGGAAGGCCGGCGGATTGCCACACAATAGCATGCTCACGATTTCAGATCTGAGATCTCAAATTTCAGATTCCGACAGATGATCGTTCAGAAGAGGTCTCGGCCCCTCGTGAGCCGGTCTTCCAGGCTGTCGGCGGTCAGGGCGATCCGCCGGACGAGCCCCCCGGCGTCGATCGTGGCGGCGGCCTCGACGGGCATGTTCTGGATGACGACGAAGTAGTCTTCACACCTGAGATTCTTGATGGCGAAGTGCCCCTCGACCATCCGGGCGTTCATCTGGAGGAGGACGCGAGGGTCGCGCTCGTTGGCGGTCCCGCAGATCGAGACGAGGGAGACGATCGACCGGCCGGCGGGGTCGATCCCGAGGTAGCCGATGTACACGGCCTGCTTCCGGTCGAGTTCCAGGGGGACGACCACCCTCCAGCCGTGGCCGGACGAGGCCGCCTCCAGCCCGGTCCGGGCGACGAGGTCGCGGATCAGCCGGTTGGCGTCCGGGTCGGCCGGCTCCGGGGCCTCGTAGGGCCCCAGGGCGTCGAGCGCCGCGCCGGCGTCGGCCTCGGCCGCCCCCAGCGGCAGGCCGCAGCCCGAGCAGAACCGGGTCGACGGGTGGTTGCCCGTGGTGCATCGAGCACAGGAGATCACGATGACTCGCATGGCCGCCTCGTCCGTCGGGTGAATGCCTTGCCTATTTTCCATGATGGGCGATGAGCGGATGGCCGATGGCCGAGTCCAGATTTCCGCGATCGGTCATCGACCATCATTGCACCGACCATCCCGGCCCCGATCGATCGATCACTTGTCCAGCTTCATCGACTCGATCAGGCCGTCGAACCCCTTGGAGGCGGCGGCGACGGTCTTGTCGGGGCCGGTGAGCTTGAAGAAGTAGCCGACGTCCTTGGTCTCGACGATCGCGCCGAGGAGCCGGTAATTCGACTTGTCGTTCCGGGCCGCGGCGCCCGGCGTGACCGGGGCGACGAACCGGCCGGCGATCTCGACGCGGGTGACGTCGACGTTCATCCCCTTCTTCTTCTCGACCTTGGCCCTGGGGGTCTTGCGGTCGGCGTCGATGAACTGCTTCTCCCAGCGGTCGATGTTGCTCTCGACGCTCCCGGCGCCGTTGGGGAAGGCGAAGACGACCAGCTCGGCCGGCTCGTCGTCGCCGGCGGCCGGCTCGATCTTGAGCTGGGCCTGCCTCATCGACGACTTGGGGGTCTCCTTCTTCCAGGCGGAGGGCGCCTTGAAGCTGAGCGCGCCGGCCTGGATGGTCTGCCCCCCGTCCTGCGCCTCGGCGGACACCCCGACGAGCCCGGCGACCAGGCCGACGGTCAGGAATCGATGGATCGTGCTCATGCTCATGGCGTTTTCGGTCCTGTTGCTGATTGATGGTTGCATGATCGATGGGCGATGGGCGATCGAATAAGACCAGATTCGACCATCGGCCCTCGTCGCGTCGGTCATTCGGGCCTCGATGCACCGCCCGACCGTTGCGGTCGGGCCGGGGTCTGCCTACGATGCGAACCGTGCCGTCGAGGACGAACCCCTCGGCCTCGTCCCCGCTCACGAACCCGAGCCCTTCCGGAGTTGCACCCGTGCGAACCCTCCCAGCCCTCGGCGCGGCCCTGGCCCTGGCGATGATCGTCCCGAACCCCGCCCTGGCCCAGAAGAAGGCCCCGAACGGGACCAAGGTCCTGATCCTGTCCGGCGGCCAGCGCGAGCACCACGGCTACCGCGAGCAGGCATTGTACTTGGCTTCCGCGCTGGAAGACACCCGCCGCTACCAGGTCACCATCTGCGAGGATGCCGCCATCCTCGAAACCCCCTCGATGAAGAAATACGACGTCCTGATCGTCACCGCCGACCGCCGAGAGCCCGAGCACAAGTTCACCCCCGAACAGCAGAAGGCCCTGCTCGACTACGTCAAGGAGGGCCACGGCTACGTCTCGATCCACGGCGGCGACAACGCCCCGGCCGACTGGATTCCCGAGTGGAAGCAGATGCTCGGCGGGATCTACTCGCACGTCGGCAAGCCCGACGGCCGGGCGATCATGGGCAAGTACACCGTCAAGATCGCCGACAAATCCAGCCCCGTCACCGCCGGCCTCGACGACTTCGAACTGCAAGACGAACTCTATTCGAACATGCAGATGCTCCCCGACGTCAAGCCGCTGGCCACCATCGACTACAAGGGCACGACCTGGCCGGTCGCCTGGACCTGGAACTACGGCAAGGGGAAGGTCTTCCACACCTCGCTCGGCCACAAGGGGTACAAGCCCGGCCAGCACGACCCGCTCGGCAACCCGAACCTGATGAAGCTGATCCTCCAGGGGATCGACTACGCCTCCGGCAAGCCCGCCCCCGAATCGGCGGCGAAGTGAGCCCACCCCGAGGGCGTGGACCGGCCGGGCCTCGACGCGAATCGGGGCTTTTTCTCGCGAGACTGGCCGGTTCTCGCACTCAGCCGGGCCCGTTTTCGACCGTCTCGGCCTCAATCCGGGCCTCCTTCCGCCGTTCGAGGAGCGGGAAGATCGTCGGCGGCTCGCGATCCGGGCTCGGCGAGGGTTCCGGGGCGTCCTCGGTGGCTTCGGGGTCGGTTCCTTGCAAATTGGAACCCATCTCCTCACAAGCTTCTTCCTCGTCAACGGTTACGTCCGACTCTTCCCCCCGAGCCGCCTCGGCCTCGACCTGGCGAAGCTCCTTGAGCGTCCGGAAGAGGGCCCTTTCGGTCGCCGCCTCGTACTTCCGGGCCAGGACGGCCTCGGGCGAGGGGTCGAACAGGGCCCGGTCGACGGCCTCGCGGCGGTCGGCGGCGATCGCGTCGGGGTTGAGCTTGATCCGGGCCTCTTGCAGGCGGGTCATCTCGACGTCCATCATCCGCTTCAATTCACCCCTCGCCCACTCGGCGCGGTCGGGCCCTTCGAGCCCCTCGCCGTCGGCCGGATCGAGGTGAAAGAACGAGCCGTCGACCGCCTGGGAGAGGGCGTAGATCCGGCCGATCCGCCAGTCGGCGGGGTTCCGGCCGAGCAGCATCTCGAAGCGGGACCAGTGGTTAGTGCTCCAGCAGTCGCGGCCCTTGTGGACGAGGTCGGCGAGCAGGATGTCCCACTGGGCGAGCAGCCAGTCGATCCCCTCGGGGGTCGTCTGGAGTCGCCGAGAGGTCGTCGACGGCTCGCGCTGGATCGTCGCGGCGAGGGCCTCGACGGCGGCCAGGCGCTCGTCGTCGAACTTCTCGACGGCGTGGCGGATGCGCCTGGAGGTCTCGGCGGTCTCGTGCTTCTCGGAGCGTTCGAGCCGGACCGACAGGAACGCGGCGCGGCGGACGAGTTTCTCCGCGAGTTCGGTGCTGGGGAGGAATTCGGCCTGCATCGCGGCGAAGCAGCGGGTGATCTCGGCCTGGTCCTCGGTCGGCAGGGCGACGCCCGAGCCGGTCAGCCCATGCTTGAGAGCATTGCACCGGGATCGGGCCTTGCCCTCGGCGGTCCTGGGACCGGTGGATTTCTTGGCGTTCTCGCGGTTGGCCTTGATGCGGGCTTCGCTGGTCGGCATGGGTCGGACCTGATTGTTTGAGGTTGAGCGGCGATGGTGCCGTTATGCTCAAACATTCAGGCCAGACGGGGCCGAATTATCACACTTTCTCCCGATAAGC
>JAJYDH010000293.1 GCA_021777685.1 Planctomycetota bacterium
GCTGCTGGTCGAGCCCCGACCGGCGGCCCTCGCGGTCGCCGGCGGCGGCGCGCAGCTCGGCCTCGTCGGCGTGCTGCTGGCGCAGCCGGTCACGGTGCGGGTCAAGGCGGCCGACAGCCTGGGCGTCGCCTGCGACGCCTCCAGGACCCATTCTTCCCCCTTGAGCAGCCAGACGCTCACGGAGTCGAGGCCGACCATCTCGGCGGCGGCGTGGGCGGCCTTCTCGAAGAAATCCGACGAGGTTGACGCCGCCTGGAGCACTTCCATGACCGCCCTGAGCCAGCGGATCACCCCGGCGGGGTCGTTGCCCGTCAGTTGCGGCATCTGGATGCCGCCCTGCCGGGTCGCCAGGCCGTCGAACGAGAAGCCGGGCGGCAGGGTCGCCTCGGGCAACTCCTGGAGCTTCTCGCTGCCGATCGACTCGGGCGCGACCACCCGGATCATCTTCCGGCCGAGCATCAACTGGCTGGGGATCGGCAGATCTTTGGCCTCGCCCGGCTTGACCTCCTCGCCGGTCGTCAGGCGGATCGGGATCGCCTTGCTGCCGTTGCGGACCCGGAACCGGTTCTCGGAGATCGGTTCGAGCGAGAGGTGGTGCCTCGACACGGTATCTTCAGTCAAAGGGGCGATCACGAGCCGCCAGCGGTCGGCCTCGAACCGCTGGCTATAAGGCCCGGGCTCGCCCCGATCCTGGCGACCAATCTCGACCCGCTTCGAGTAATCGCTGATGAAGACGGTGTTACGCTCCTCGTCGATCACTCGAAGCTGAAACGAGGCTGTCATGGATGGCCACCTTCGAAACGGACCGCATCACCCTCTCACGCCTTCGTGGCGTCGATTGTAACGCGATCCGCCGGAGAGTGGGCGAGTTTCTCGAAGATGACCGTCGTCCCGGCTCGGCCTGAATCCCGGGGTCAACGTGCGATGTCGGTCGGGGAAATCTGGGAGATTTCGGGGGGGGGGTTATTCGCCGCCCCCGAAATGTTCGTGGACCGTCTCCTTGATGTGCTCCAACGGCTTCGGCCCGTCGGTCCGGTAGGCCCCCGTCCCGCCCTGATAGTGTCGCCCGTGCGACCATCCGAGGAAGATCTTGGGCGAGAGCGGCCGGAACGGGGTGTAATCCCACCCGAACGTACCCTCGTTGGCACAACGCCCGTGGCCGAAGTGGGGCATGCCTCCGCCGACGTAACCCCCGCTGTAGTGCTCGTTATACGACTCCATCGCGAGCGGCGAGACGCACTGAGGATAGCCGGCCTGGCGATGCGTGTGAGGGGTCGCCTGGGTTGATTTGACGTGATGGGGATGGTCGTGATCGCCAGCCCGGGCGACTCCGACCATCGGGGCGGACAGGAGGCCCGCGGCCACCAGGCCCGCGGCGATCCGGCTTCGACAGCTCATCGGCCGATCCTCTTTCGATTTCACCGACGGATAACGGCCCTCGACGCGGGGCCTCGCGATCATTTCTCGGTTTTTTCGGGCCGGGTGGAACAGTCCTTCCGGAAACGCCACGAGAATGGGAAGGGCCGGTCGTGGGTCGACCGGCCCTGCGCGTCGGCTCGGATCCGGGGGTTTCCGCTCAGATCTGCGGGTTGCGGTTGAACTTGTAGTAGGGCAGTCGGACGCCCCGGACGAAGACCTTGTCGGCGGTCGGGATGTTGGGCGGCGGCCGGAATCCGAGCGAGGCCGAGAACGTGACGTCGTCGTCCTGATCGACGCCGTCGCCGCTGACGCCGAGTCCGCCGACGAGGACCTTCTGGCCGTTGATGTTCTTGTAGAGTGGCACGCCGCCTGGGAAGAAGATGACGCCGCTCTGGTTCAGAGGATTGGCCGGGTCGTGGAAGTTCGTCTGGGGGTTGAAGTCATTGTAGCCCTGGACGCTCTGGAAGGACGAGGCCGGGAGCGGGGCGCCGATGTTGAGCGCGGTGATCGGGTTCGAGCCGCCGTCGGTGAGGATCGAGAATGGTCCGGGGGGCGAGCCGTCGATGCCCTCGGGGAAGCGCGGGTCGGCCAGGTAGCGGATCGTCCGGCTCTCGAACGCGGTGCCGGCGGGGACCGTCGGCAGCTTGTCGGCCGGCTGGAGCAGGGCCGGATTGGCGTAATAGGCGACGTTCCGGGCCTTGGAGACGGCCACCTCGATCGAGAAGGTCGTGGAATCGGGCATCCGATAGAGCCCCAGGAGGTTACCCGCCTTGTCGGTGACGGCGAAGACCATCCGGACATGCCGCTCGATCGGCAGGCGGATCGCGGCGCGGGTCTGGGTGGCCCGGTAGATCCCCTGGTTGACGATATTGATCACGTCCTGCGCCGTCAGGCCGTCGCCGGCATGGGGGGTGACGAGCCAGCCGTCGGGCACGATCTGGCCGCCCCGGGTGTTGGTCGTGGTGTTGGTCGAGAGCGTCGGGTCGGGCGCGTTGAGGATGCCGTTGTTGATGTTGGTCGTGTAGTTCGGATAGAGCGTCGGGTTCAATGGCGCGGTCGTGAAGCCGAAGATGTGATTGCTCACGTCATTACTCACCGGCAGGTTGACGCCCGCCGCCGCGTTACCCGTGCCGACGCCGACCTTCTTGGCCAGGGCCAGGACCGTCGACGGGCCCTGGTTGCCGTGCTGGCCGAGGACGTCGAGGGTGACGCCGACCAGGTCGATCCGGCCGAACGGCTGGAGGTTCAGCCCCTTCACGGGCGGGATGCCGCCGATGGTCCCGAATCGGAGCGACTGGCTGCCCACCGGCGCCGGCGAGGAGGTGCCGTTGACCGCGACGGCGGCGACGGCCTCGGCCACCTGGGCGAGGTCGACCTTCTGGGGATTGTAAAGCGAGTCGTTGAGGTTCGAATTCTCCGCGGTCGCGTAGCCGGTCGTCCCCGGATAGAAGACGCCGATGCCGCCCACGAGGATCGGCTGCTTCTTGGCCCGGCCGGAGACGCTCATCATCCGGATGATCGGTATGCCGCCGGGTAGCGTGCCGATCCCCCGGGCCTGGGCGTCCGGAAGGAGGCCGGAAATATATCCGTAGGACTCGGGCGGCACCAGTTGGGTCTGCGTCGCGGCGATGCTGGCGGGGATATACTGCTGGGCGACGTTGAAGCGGTTGGGCAGGGTGACGTCGTTGGCCGTGCTCTTGGGCAGGCCGTTGGCGATGGGGTGGCGGATGCTATCGGTGTTCGACCCCTCGATGTTGAAGAGGTCGACCTGGTTCGTGAACGGGATGCCCGGCGGGAAGTGGGCCTTGATGCCGACCGGGGCCACGTAGCCGGGCCCCCTGAGCGTCGAGTTGGGATCGGTGATGCTCGGGTTCGACTGGGCCATCCGCTGGGTGACGGTGGTCTGGCTGAGGTTTTCGATGGTCCGCGACGTCAAGGGGGCCTGGTCGCTGGCGAACATGGCCGCGGTCCGCGCCTCGGCGATGGCCCCGTCCACGGAGAAGACCAGCGTGCTCGCGTTGCCGGTGACGGCCGGAGAGACGCCGTTGTCGACCCGGACGCCGAGGACGCGACCATTCCGGTCGACGACCGCGATGATCGCGTTATTGTAGGGGTCGGCCGCCGTCCCCCTCATCAATAGCTGGTTGACCTCGGCGGGCGAGAGCTGGGCCGCCTTGGTGGCGGCGTTCACCGCCTGTCCGCCGACCGGGTCGATCGGGGAGGGGGGATGGCCGGCCATCCCGCCGGTCATCATCTCCCGGTATTCCAGGCGTTCGACGGCCATCCGGGGCGCGCCGACTTTTCGATGGGGGCGCCCGGGGGGGACGTCCGGACGCGTTCGGATCGTTCGGAAGCCTGGCAGGTGCATCGCTCTCCCTTTCGTGAGCGGCGCCAGGGGCTTGGCGATGGCGGCCAGTCCCCTCGTTCGTGACCCCATGACTACGCTCGGTCGCAGGACGTGTCGGCCGCCCGGATCGGCGACTCGCGGCCCGTTACAGTCCACCGTCGGCGGTGCATGGGCCATTCGTCCGTTACTTTCGGCAGAATCGCCAGGGTTCGTGACCGATTCTCATGAAAAGCCTTCGTGACCGATAATTTTGACGTCGTCGCGACAATCGCGACAACCTGTCGAACGGGAGAATCCCTCAACTCCGTCGAATCCGACAAATGCCTCAAGCTCGCCAATTCTTCCGGACGATGTTGTGGCCGGAACGATCTGTCGAGGCGACCGGAATCCGAACGCCGGGGCCGATTGGCGCCGGCGGGGCGAGGCAGCCCGTGGGTTCCCCCCGATTCGCGTGAGTCTGACTTACCAACCGGCCAGTCGATCCGGTTCCGCCGCGTTCGACGTCTCTCTGGGAGAGGATGAAATGTCGCGAGCCGCCAGGGCGAGACGATCGGTCAGGGTCTGGTTAACGGGACTGGCCGTCGCCTGGACTTCGGCCGGCGTGACTTCCGCCCAACAGCCCGGATTGCCGGCCCTGCCGGAAGACCCGACGCCGATCTCCGGGTCGTCGCTGCCGCAGGGCGTGATCCCCACGGTTTCCGAGGCGCCGGCCGCCGCCCCGACCGTCGCCGTCCCGGCCGTCGCCGCCCCGGGCGACGTCGCGGACGATGCCCAGCTCTCCAGGGTCCAGTTCCCGCCGGCCCCGGGCCAGATGCCGACTGGGCTCCGGGCGCTGACCGACGAGGTCTATCCGGAGCCCATGCCGAGCATGGCCAACCCGGGCTCGTACTTCCGGGCGCTGATGGAGCCGCCGCTCGGCTTCTCGGCCAAGTCCGGCATCCGCCGGACCGAGCCCCAGGTCTCGCCCGACTTCGTCCCGATCGAGGACCGCTGGCGGCTCGGCTTCCCCGAGTGGGACCGTTACAGCAAGGGGCACCCGCTCCTCGACGACTATCCTTATGTCCCCGGCCGGCCGATCAATCCCTTTCGCCAGAATGTGCTCAAGGGCGACTATCCGATCCTGGGACAGCACACGTTCTTCGAGTTCACCGGGACCACGCTGGCCTTCTTCGAGTTCCGGCAGATCCCGACCCAGACGACGCCATTCGAATCGACCGCCCGCGCCAACGAGCCCCAGTTCTTCGGCCGGCCCAACCAGTTCTTCTACACCCAGTTCTTCAACCTCTCGTTCGACCTGTTCCACGGCGACGCCGGGTTCAAGCCGGCCGACTGGCGGATCAAGGTCACGCCGATCTTCAACGTGAACAACCTCTCGGTCAGCGAGCTGGCCCAGGTCGACCCGAGCGTCAAGGCGGGAACCCAGCGCAGCCGGACCTTCTTCGCCCTCCAGGAGTTCTTCGGCGAGGTGAAGCTGGCCGACACCAGCCCGAACTACGACTTCATCTCGGCCAGGGTCGGCAGCCAGTTGTTCGTCAGCGACTTTCGCGGCTTCATCTTCGCGGACGTCAACCGGGGTGCCCGGATCTTCGGCACCCGGAACGCCAACCGCGACCAGTACAACCTCGTCTACTTCCGCCAGTTCGAGAAGGACACCAACAGCGGCCTGAACTCGTTCCACGACCGCAATCAGAACATCATCATCGCCAATTATTTCCGCCAGGATTTCATCGTCCCCGGCTATACCGTGATGGCGAACGTCCACTTCAACCAGGACAACCCGACCTTCAAGTTCAACAAGAACCGGTTCCTCAACCGGCCCGATCCGGTCGGCATCTACCAGCGTCACGAGATCGACGCGGTCTACCTGGGCATCAACGGCGACGGGCACTGGAACCGGTTCAACGTGACCAACGCCTTCTACTGGGTGGTCGGCCGCGACAGCATGAACCCGCTGGCCAACCGCTCTCAGCAGATCAGCGCCCAGTTCGCGGCGTTCGAGGTGTCCTACGACCGCGACTGGATGCGGTTCCGGACGTCCTTCCTGTACGCCTCGGGCGACAGCAATATCAACAACGGCCACGCGACCGGCTTCGACTCGATCCTCGACGCCCAGGTCTTCGCAGGCGGCATCTTCAGCTATCTCCAGAGGCAGGCGATCCCGATCTTCGGCGTGAACCTGGTCAACCAGGGCAGCTTCCTGCCCGACCTCCGATCGTCCAAGATCCAGGGGCAGAGTAACTTCGTGAACCCCGGAGAGGTGCTGTTCAACATCGGCCAGGACATGGACATCACGCCCAAGCTGAAGATGGTCAACAACCTGAACTTCATCCAGTTCGCCCAGACCAACGTCCTCCAGCAGTTCCTCTTCGCCGGCCACATTCACCACACCATCGGAGCCGAGCCGAGCAGCGGCTTCGTGTACCGGCCGTTCCTCAACGACGCGACCATCCTGGTCGTCGGCGTCTCGGCCCTCCTTCCCGGGATGGGCTTCCGCGACATCTACAGCAACTTCGGGCAGAGGGTCGACACGCCCTTCTCCGGCTTCGCCGCGCTGACCCTGGCCTTCTGAGCGCGATGATTCGCCGCCAGCGGCCGGGAAGGCCGGATCGAGACCGATCCAAGACGACGACATGAGTCGCCGGCCGACGGATCGGCCTTGACCTTTCCCAGCCATCCTGATTAACTCCCGCGCCTCCCCGATGTTCGCCGAATGCGCATCGGGGATTCGCGTATCATCCCTCGACACGGAGGTCGGCGGTTGCCATGACTCGACAACTCCCCCCGGCCGGTCGGCACCGCCTCCGGCCGTCGATAAGGCGCGGCCTGGCGACCGCGGTCGCCGTGACGCTGGCATTGATCGCGCCCTCGTCCGCCCGGGCCCAATACCATACGAGCCCGACGATCCGCCCGGCCGCCGCCTCCTCGGACGCCTTCCCGGTCCCGCCCGGGATGGTCGGCCTGGACCTGTCCCGGCAGTCGGCCGCCGACGCCGAGCGGAAGAGCTTCGGCTGCATCCAGTGCCACCAGGGATCGCACGACCCGCACGGGAAGGCGACGGTCAAGCTCGGCTGCACCGACTGCCACGGCGGCAACGCCGAGACCGTCGTCAAGGAATTCGCCCACGTCAATCCCCGGTTCCCCGAGGCCTGGAGGTCGTCGGGCAACCCGGTCCGCTCTTATACGCTGCTCAATCACGAGTCGCCCGAGTTCACGATGTTCGTGAACCCGGGCGACCTTCGCGTGGCCCACATCAGCTGCGGGACGTCCGGCTGCCACCCCGGCGAGGTCGACAACAACCGCAAGAGCATGATGACCCACGGGGCCATGCTCTGGGAGGCGGCCCTCTACAACAACGGGGCCTTCCCGATGAAGCGCGCCCGCTATGGCGAGAGCTACAGCATGAACGGCGTGCCGCAGATGATCGTGGCCAACCCCCCGCCCACCGAGGATGACACCCGGCTCAAGGGCGAGTTGCCGTATCTGATGCCGCTGCCCAAGTTCGAGGTGAGCCAGCCCGCCAACATCCTCCGGATCTTCGAACGAGGCGGGGCGGCGCCCACCGACATCGGCATCACCCTCGCCTTCCTGCCGTCGCAGATCCCGGGGGCGGCCCCGCCCGTCGGCCGCCCCGAGACCCGGCTCAGCCCCCGGGGCCTCGGCACCTCCAACCGGACCGATCCGGTCTACATCGGCCTGGCGAAGACGCGCCTGCTCGACCCGACCCTGAACTTCCTCGGCACGAACGACCACCCGGGCGACTACCGATCGAGCGGCTGCTCGGCCTGCCACGTCATGTACGCCAACGACCGGTCGCCGGTCTTCTCGGGGTCTTATGCCCAGTACGGCAACGGCGGGACCAGCTTCAGCACCGACCCCACCATCCCCAAGAACGAGCCGGGCCACCCGATCGAGCACAAGTTCATCACCGCCCCGCCGTCCAGCCAGTGCATCACCTGCCACACTCACCCCGGCACCACCGTCATGAACAGCTATCTCGGCTTCATGTGGTGGGACGAGGAGACTGACGGCGAGTTCATGTACCCCAAGAAGCAGAAGTATCCCACCGCCGAGCAGTTCGTCCAGGCCGCCTACAACAACCCCGACGAGGCGTCGGCCCGGGGGAACTGGTCCGACCCGGCCTTCCTGGCGAAGACGGCGGACCTCAACCCCTACCTCAAGCACACCCAGTTCGCCGACTTCCACGGCCACGGCTGGGTCTACCGGAGCGTCTTCAAGAAGGACCGCCACGGCAACCTCCTCGACGCCGGCGGCGACATCGTCGAGCAGCCCGACACCCAGGCCCTCGTCAACGCCCTGGTCCCGCCGACGCCCCAGGAGCGCGTCGAGGGCAAGGAGGGCCGGACCGGCACGCCTCTCCACATGATGGACATCCACCTGGAGAAGGGGATGCATTGCGTGGATTGCCACTTCATCGTGAGCGCCCACGGCAACGGCAAGCTCT
>JAJYDH010000294.1 GCA_021777685.1 Planctomycetota bacterium
GTGTTGATGACGATCCCCTCGACGCCCGAGGGCACTTCGAGGCTGTCGTTCTTCACGTCCTCGCCGGCCCGGCCGAAGATCGCGTGGAGCAGCTTCTCCTCGGGGGTCAGCTCGCTCTTGGACTTCGGCGCCACCTTGCCGACCAGGATGTCGCCCGGCTTGACGTAGGTGCCGATCCGGACGATCCCGTTCTCGTCGAGGTTCCGCAGGGCCTTCTCCGAGACGTTGGGGATGTCGCGGGTGAACTCCTCGCGCCCCAGCTTGGTCTCGCGGATCTCGATCTCGAACTCCTCGATGTGGATGGACGTGTAGACGTCCTCCTTCACGATCCGCTCGGAGAGGATGATCGCGTCTTCGAAGTTGTAGCCGTCCCAGGCCATGAATCCGACCAGGACGTTCCGGCCCAGGGCCAGCTCCCCCTTGTAGGTCGCGGCGCCGTCGGCCAGGATCTCCCCCTTCTTGACCTGCTGGCCCGGGGAGACGACCGGCTTCTGGTTCAGGCAGGTCCGCTCGTTCAGGCCGACGTACTTGCGGAGCTTGTAGATGATGTTGTGGTCGAGGATGATCCGCGTGGCGTCGACGTAGGTGACCGTCGCGTCGTGCGGGGCCTTGACGATCATCCCCGAGTTCATCGCGACCGACCGCTCCAGCCCCGTGGCGACGATGGGCGGCTCGGCCACCAGGAGCGGCACGGCCTGCCGCTGCATGTTCGAGCCCATCAGAGCCCGGTTGGCATCGTCGTGCTCCAGGAACGGGATCAGGCCCGCCGACACGCCGACCATCTGCTTGGGCGAGATGTCCTGGTACTGGACCTGCTCGGTGGGGATGGTGTGGAAGTCGGTCTGGTACCGGGCGATGACCTGCGGCCCCTTGAGCTTGCCGTCGTCGTCGGTCGGCGCGTCGGCGGGGGCGAGGTAGGCCTCGCTCTCCTCGTCGGCCCGCATCCAGACGACCTTCTCGGTCCGGAAGCCGTGCTGGATCTCGCGATACGGGGTGACGAGGAAGCCGTACTCGTCGACGCCCCCGTAGATCCCCAGCGAGCTGATCAGGCCGATGTTCGTCCCCTCGGGGGTCTCGATCGGGCAGATCCGGCCGTAGTGCGAGATGTGGACGTCGCGGACCTCGAACCCGGCGCGCTTCCGGTTCAGGCCGCCCGGCCCGAGGGCCGAGAGCCGCCGCTCGTGGGTGAGCTGGGCCAGCGGGTTCGTCTGGTCGACGACCTGCGACAATTCGCCCCGGCCGAAGAAGTACTCGATCGCCGCGCTGATGCTCTTGGGGTTGATGAGGCTCCGAGGGGTGATGTCCTCGGCGTCCTTCAGGCTCATCCGCTCCTGGACGGTCCGACGGAGCTTGAGGAACCCCTTGCGCAGCTCGTCGGCGGCCAGCTCGTCGATGGTCCGGAGTCGCCGGTTGCCCAGGTGGTCGATGTCGTCGACGTGACCCTTCCCCTTGCGGAGGTTGAGGATGTAGCGGATCGCATTGACGTAGTCGAGCGGGTCCAGCGTCATCTGGTCGTCGGGGATGGTCTGGTTGAACTTCCGGTTGATCCGGAACCGGCCGACCTTGCCCAGGCGATAGCGGTTGGTGTCGAAGAACTTCTCGTGGAACAGCTCCTTGGCCTTCTCCAGCTGGGGAGGGTTGCCGGGGCGGAGCCGCTGGTAGATCCTGAGCAGGGCGCTCTCGTGGTCGGTGGTCGGGTCTTCCTGGAGCGACTGGAGGATGAGCTGGTCCTTGGCGTCCTGGAGGACGGTGATGACGCCGATCTTGGCGTCGGCCAGGACATTCGCCGAGACCTTGGAGATCGTCGAGCCGCTCTCGATCAGGACCTCGCCCGTGTTCGGGTCGACGACGTCGCCGCAGGCGATCCGCCCTTCGAGCTTCGCCGCCGAGCCGTCGTGGTCGGTGTCGATGTCCTCCGACTCGTAGAACGCCTTGAGGATCGCGTCATCCGAGGAGAACATCGGGCTCATGGCCCGGAGCAGGGTCATCGACGAGAACTTGCCCGACTGGTCGATCCGGACGCCCAGGGTGTCCTTCTTGGTGACCTGGAGCTCGATCCAGCTCCCGCGCTCGGGGATGACCCGGCAGGCGTGGAGCTTCTTGTCGCCGGCCTCGATGTCCACCACGAAGTCAACGCCGGGGCTCCGGTGGAGCTGGCTGACCACGACCCGCTCGGCGCCGTTGATGATGAACTCACCGCCGCCGATCATGATCGGCATGTCGCCGAGGTAGACCGACTCTTCGAGCGCCGTCTCCCCCTTGTTGAGCCGGAGCCAGACATGGAGCGGCCGGCCGTAGGACAGGCGGAGCTGGCGGCACTCGTCGGGTTCGTAGCGGGGCTTGCCCAGGTCGAACTTGATGTATTCCAGCTTGAGGGTCTTGTCATAGCTCTCGATCGGGAAGATCTCGCGGAAGACGCCCTCCAAGCCGGCGTCGGCGCGGTCCTCGGCCAGGATGTCGGCCTGGAGGAAGCGCTCGTAGCTCCGGGTCTGGATCTCGGTCAGGTCGGGGACCGGGTGGACGTCGTAGATCTTGCCGAAGTTCCGCTGCCGAGGGGGTGTGATGCGCCGCACGGTGCTCGCAGTGGGCATGAAAAGCGCTCCTCAAGGGAGATAAGTGGGCGCGGGCATCCGGTCGGGATCGATGAGACCGCGTACTCTCTGGGGCCCGACGATGAGGTCGGATGGCGGACCGGAAGGGCGGGAGCCGGACAAAGCCGCGTCGCCGCGCGCCGAACAACCCCAGCGCCAACCGGAAAGGTCGGGGCCGGGGCGGATTGGTCGAAAGGGACGGGGGGCCTGCCCATGTCTTACGACCGAAGGGCCGCCGGGGTTCGGAATAAGGCGGGGCCGCGCGTCGACCGCGGCCCCTCGGGGAGATCGGCGGCCCGGAGAGTCTCCGGGCCGGTCGATCACTTGATCTTGACCGTGGCGCCGGCCTCTTCCAGCTCCTTCTTGAGCTTCTCGGCGTCTTCCTTCGAGACGGCGGTCTTGATCGCCTTCGGGGCGGCCTCGACGGCGTCCTTGGCCTCCTTCAGGCCCAGGCCGGTCGCGGCGCGGACGACCTTGATGATGCCGATCTTCTTGGCGGCGTCGAACGCCTCCAGGACGACGTCGAACTCGGTCTGGGCCTCGACCGGGGCGGCGGCGACGGCGACCGGGGCGGCGACGGCCGGGCCGGCGACGGCAGCGGCCTTGATGCCGTGGACGTCTTCGAGGTAGTCGCCGAGCGCCTTGGCTTCCAGGACGGTCAGCTTGACGATCGTGTCGCCCAGGGTCTTGATGTTGTCAGCGTACGAGGCGGTTTCGGCGGTGGCCATGTCTCGATCCGATCCTTTCCGAGGTATCCGTGCGGCACTCCGCACGAAGGTTGTGTGAAGGTGGGTGCTCGTCGAGCACCTGATGCGGTCCGAAAATTCCCGTCAATTCCGAATGATTTCGAGGCGGTCGGGCCGATCAGGCGCCTTCCGCGGGGGCAGCTTCCGAGGGATCGCCTTCCTCGCCGGCTTCGCCGGCCGGGGCACCTTCGGAGAGGGTCTTGAGCTGGCCGAGCAGGCCGCTCGCCGGCGCGTTGGCCAGGCTGACGACGCGGGAGACCGGTGCGAGGGCCAGGCTGACCACCCGGCCGATCAGGGCCTCGCGGCTGGGCAGCTTGGTGATGTCCTCGACCTGATCGGGGCCGATCACCGTGCCGTCGACCGAGCCGCCCTTGATCTCGGGCTTCTTGAGCTTCTTGACCTGGGTCGAGATCTCCTTGGCCAGCTCGGCCACGCCCTCGCCGCCCCAGACGGCCACGCTCGGGCCCTCCAGGAACCGCGACAGCCCGCCGATGCCCATGTCCTCGAAGACCCGCCGGGCCAGCGTGTTGCGCAGGACCCGCATCTTGATCGACTTCTTGCGGAGGTCGCGGCGGAACTGGTATTCCGTGATCGCGTCCAGCCCCTTCAGGTCGAGGATCAGCACGGACCGATCGCCGTCGAGCTCGGTCTTGAGCTGGTCCATCATCATTTCTTTGACGTACTTGCTCATCTCAGTCGCCTCATCCGGTGCGACGCGAGGGCGAATCGCCCGCGCTCGGCCACCGCTCCCTTGGGGTCCGGGTGGGTCAGGCCAGGACCCGGATGCCCGGGCTCATGGTCGCCGAGATCGTGATGCTCCGGATGTACGTCCCCTTCGCCGCCGCCGGCTTGACCGTGCGGAGGTGATTGAGGAACGTGTTGATATTGTCGGCAAGTTGCTCGTCGGAGAAGTTGAGCTTCCCGACCGCCGCGGCGACGTTCCCGCCCTTGTCGCTTCGGAACTCGATCTTGCCCGCCTTGAACTCGCGGACGCCCGCCGAGATGTCGGTCGTGACCGTGCCGGAGCGGGGCGAGGGCATCAGCCCTCGGGGGCCGAGCAGCCGGCCGAGCCGGCCGACGACGCCCATCATGTCGGGGGTGGCCAGGGCGACGTCGAAATCCATGAAGCCGCCCTTGATCCGCTGGGCCAGGTCGTCGCCGCCGACGATATCGGCGCCGGCGGCGGTCGCCTTCTCGGCGTTCTCGCCTTGCGCGAAGACCGCGACGCGGACGACCTTGCCGATCCCGTGGGGGAGCGCCACCGATCCTCGGACGTTCTGGTCGCTCTGCCGGGGATCGATCCCCAGGTTCGTCGACACTTCGACCGTCTGGATGAACTTCGTGGTGCCGAACGTCTTCAATTGCTTGATGGCGTCGGCCAGAGGGATCGGGTCAATCGACTTGACCTTCTCCTGGAGGGCACGGAACCGCTTGGACTGATACATAAAGCTCCCCGGATTCGCCCCGCTTGAGGGGCTGCCGCCTCGCAAGGCAACCGTCAAAGGTCGAGGGGTCGCGGCGGGCGGTCGCGCCGGCCCCGGGTCGAGCGACCCGACGGATCTGCTGCTGATTCCTTCACGGACGAGAGTCGACCGGTCGGGGGTCGCTCGCCCTTCCGACCTCGGATCAGCCCTTGATCTCGACGCCCATGCTCCGGGCGGTCCCGGCGATGATCCGGCAGGCGTGCTCCATGTCCCGGGCGTTGAGGTCGTTGAATTTGGTCTCGGCGATCTTCTTGACCTGGTCGGGGGTGACGGTCGCCACCTTGACCTTGTGGGGCTCGGCCGACCCCGAGGCGATCCCGGCCGCCTGCTTGAGCAGGACCGCGGCGGGCGGGCTCTTGGTGATGAACTCGAACGAGCGGTCGGAGTAGATGGTGATCTCGACCGGGATGGTCGTCCCCTTCATCTCCTTGGTGCGCTCGTTGAACTGCATCACGAACTGGCCGATATTCACGCCGTGCTGGCCGAGCGCCGGGCCGACGGGCGGGGCGGGGGTCGCCTGGCCGCCGGGGCACTGGAGCTTGACCTTGGCCGTCATCACCTTCGCCATCGTCCGCTCGCTCTCGCAAAAAAAGGCCGAGGGCCAGGGATCAGCTCCCAGCCCCCATCTCGGCGACGACCCGGGGCGCCCGAGTCCAGGGCACCGGGCCCCGGGGTGTCGTGTTAAAGCCGTTCGACCTGCCAGTATTCGAGATCAACCGGCGTCGGCCGGTTGAAGATGATCAGCATGACCTTGACGAGGCCGCGGGCATCGATCACCTCCTCGACGGTCCCCTCGAAGTTCTCGAACGGGCCGTCCTTGATCTTGACCCGATCGCCGCGCTCGACATCGATCTTCACCTTCGGGAGTTCGTTCGGCCCGACGTTCTCCTGCTCGTTGAGCATCTGGTTGACCTCGGTCGAGGTCATCTTCGTCGGCGTGCCATGAGCCCCGACGAAGTCGCCGACGCCCGGTGTCTCGCGGACCGTGAACCAGGTCTTCTCGTTCAACTCCATCTCAACCATGATGTAGCCGGGATAAGTCTTCCGCTCAACGGTCCGTTTCTTGTTGTTGCGAATCTCGGTGATCTTCTCGGTCGGGACCACGATCCGGCCGAAATACCTCTGAAGACCCTGGATCTTGACCCGTCGCTCCAGGGCGTCGCGAATGGTATCCTCGCGGCTGCTCTGGACCTTGAGGACGTACCAGACCAGCTCGGGAGCCGGGTCTTCGTCGGGGTCGGCGACCGACGAGGCCGGCGCGACCGCGGGGATCGAGGAGATCGTCGGCGGATTGCCGCCGTCGGGCGACTGCTCCTCGACCCGGGGCGCGTCGGGGGCCTCAACCGGAGAGGGGGCGTTTGGCCAGTCGGGGGCCGAGGCCGGATCGGGGAACTCGTCGGTCGGTTGGTTCATGCGAGATCGTTGCGGAAGGAGGTTATCGGTCGTGTTGAGAGAATCCGGCCGGTGGCCATCGCGAGGTAGCGGGCCGATCGGTCAGGCGCTCGAGCCCAGTGCCCCGCCGGTGTCCCGGAAGCGGAGGACGCCGATCAACTGCAGGAGGTACGACCAGACCCAGTCGACGCCGAAGAGGAACACAGCCATCAGCGCCACCGTCACCAGCACGACCGTCGTCGCCCGCTTCAGGTCATCGCGGCTGGTCCACGAGACCTTGTTCATCTCGGCTTCGGTCGCGATCAGGAACTCGACGAACGGGGGAAATTGGAGCAGCCGGAACGTCGCCCAGGCGAGCACCAGGCCGATCGCGGCCGGGACTCCATACGCGGTGGTCGCGCCGGAGGACGCGCCCAGGGTCAGCGAGAGTTCGCGGAGCCCGAAGAGGATCACGAGGCCCAGGGCGACGCCGGTCCAGAGCCTGGCCTGCTTGCCCTGAAGCGGCTTGTAAAGGTTGGCCTGGGTCAGGTTGGCCAGAAACGGGGCGAACCGACGCTTCGAATCCCCGGCCGGCCCCCCCTTGGAGACTTTCGCCGCCTTCGTCGCGGGCGATCCGTCTTCGACTTTACCCATGGAGCCTGATCTCACTTCCGGGGACACTTCCGACGGGGCCATTCCCGGCCCCCGACGAGCACGAGCGGAGGGAATCGAACCCCCAACCGCCGGTTTTGGAGACCGGTGCTCTACCAATTGAGCTACGCTCGTATCGGATCGAAACGGACGACGACCACAACGGACGGGCCGGCGACGAGGTCTCGCCGCCGACCGGCCGTCGAATTCACTTCTTCCGCGATTCCTTGTGCGGGACGTGCTTCCGCTCGCGCTTGCAGTACTTCTTCAGCTCGAGCCGCTCGGCACCACGCGTCTCCTTCTGCGTCCGGTAGTTCCGGTCGCCGCAGGAGGTGCATTCCAACCAGACATATTCGCGCATCGCCCGGCTCCTGGAACGAACCCGCCGAAACGACGAAGGACGGTGAGACCGGCGGGAGGGAAGGCGCAGCGCTCCGCCCGGTCCACCGTCATCGAACGTCCCGCCCCGGCGGGAGGATGGCTCACTGAAGGATCTTGGTCACCACGCCGGCGCCAACGGTCTTGCCACCCTCGCGGATCGCGAAGCGGAGGTTCGCCTCCATGGCGACCGGGGTGTGCAACTCAACGGTCATCTTGATGTTGTCGCCCGGCATGCACATCTCGGCCTCGCTGTTGTCTTCCGACAGCAGGTTGAGCACCGATCCGGTCACGTCGGTCGTCCGGAAGTAGAACTGCGGCCGATACCCCTTGAAGAAGGGGGTGTGCCGACCGCCCTCGTCCTTGCTCAGGACGTAGACCTCGGCCTCGAACTTGGTGTGCGGGGTGATCGAGCCCGGCTTGCAGACCACCTGACCGCGCTCCAGGTCGGTCTTTTCCACCCCTCGCAGGAGGATGCCGACGTTGTCGCCGGCCTGTCCCTGATCGAGGGTCTTCTGGAACATCTCGACGCCGGTGACGGTCGAGTTCTTGTTCTTGTCGAAGCCGACGATCTCCACCGCGTCGCCGACCTTGATGATCCCGCGCTCGATCCGGCCGGTGCCGACCGTGCCGCGTCCCTTGATCGAGAAGACGTCCTCGATCGGCATCAGGAAAGGCTTGTCGACCTCCCGGGTCGGCTCGGGGATGTACTCGTCCATGGTCTTGACCAGGTCGAGGATCGGCTTGGAAGCGACCGGGTCGCTGGGATTCTCCAGCGCCGGACGGCTGCAGCCCCGGGTGATCGGGATCTCGTCGCCGGGGAACTTGTAGTGGGTCAGCAACTCGCGGAGTTCGAGCTCGACCAGTTCCAACAGTTCCTCGTCGTCGACCAGGTCGATCTTGTTGAGGAAGACGACCAGGGCGGGCACGCCGACCTGGCGGGCCAGGAGGATGTGCTCGCGGGTCTGGGGCATTGTGCCGTGCGCGGCC
>JAJYDH010000295.1 GCA_021777685.1 Planctomycetota bacterium
CGTGGTGTCGCGGAACGGGAAGTCGACCTCGGCGGGGTCGAGGATGTGGAAGACGATGACCTCGTGGCGTCGGTGGCGGAAGTGCTTCAGGCCGGCGATGATCCGGGGGACCTCGTCGAGGAGGTCCGAGAGCACCACCACCACGCCCCGCTTCTTGAACCGCTCGGCCAGGTCGTTGAAGACGGCGCCGATGTCGGACTTCTCGCGGGCGGGGCTGACGTCCATCACCCGGAGCAGCTCCTTCAGGTGCGACGGCTGGCCCGACGGCCGGACGAACCGGCGGACCGCGTCGTCGAAGAGGGCCAGGCCGACCGAGTCCTGCTGGCGGAGGACCATGTAGCCCAGCGCCGCGGCGACGAACTGGGCGTACTGGAGCTTCGACACGTTGCCTTCCGAGGCGTAGGCCATCGACTCGCTGGTGTCGAGCAGCAGGTACGTCAGGAGGTTCGTCTCCTCCTCGTACTGCTTGAGGTAGAACTTGTCGGTCTTCGACCAGACCTTCCAGTCGACGTGCCGGATGTCGTCGCCCGGCACGTATTCGCGGTGCTGCGCGAACTCGACGGAGAAGCCGTGGTAGGGGCTGGCGTGCTGGCCCGCCACGTACCCCTCGACGATCATCCGCGCCTGGAGGTCGAGACCGTCCAGGTTAGCCAGCGTTTGCGGATTTAAATATTTTTGGTAGTTTTCCACTCTGCTCGGCCTCGCGCTCGTCGACGGGGACGTGCTTGATCAGGCGGGCGACGATGTCGTCGGGCTTGAGCCCTTCGGCCTCGGCGTTGAAGTTGGTGACGATCCGGTGGCGGAGGACCGGGCTGGCGACGGCCCGGATGTCCTCGGTCGAGACGTAGTACCGGCCGTAGAGCACGGCGCGGGCCTTGGCCGCGAGCACCAGGTACTGGCTGGCCCGGGGGCCGGCGCCCCAGCTCACGTAGTCGCGGATGAACTCGGGCACGTCCTCCTGCCCCCGGCGGGTCGCCCGGGCCAGGCGGACGGCGTACCGCGCGACGTGGTCGGCCGCCGGGACCTTCCGGACGATCTCCTGAAGCTCCAGGATGTCCGACCCGGCGAGGATCTTGGTCACGTTCGGCTTGAGGTTCGACGTCGTCAGCCGGACGATGTCGAACTCCTCGTCCTCGTCCGGGTAGTCGACCATGATGTTGAGCATGAACCGGTCGAGCTGGGCCTCGGGGAGCGGATAGGTCCCCTCCTGCTCGATCGGGTTCTGCGTGGCCAGGACGAAGAACGGGTCGGGCAGGCGGTGCCGCTCGCCGCCGACGGTCACCTGCCGCTCCTGCATCGACTCCAGGAGCGCGGCCTGGGTCTTGGGCGGGGTCCGGTTGATCTCGTCGGCCAGGACGATGTTGGCGAAGATCGGCCCCCGGAGGAACTTGAACTGGCGGACGCCGGTGGCCTTGTCCTCCTGGATGACCTCGGTCCCGGTGATGTCCGAGGGCATCAGGTCGGGGGTGAACTGGACCCGGTTGTAGGTCAGGTTCAGCGCGTCGGCCAGGGTGTGGATCATGAGCGTCTTGGCCAGGCCGGGCACGCCGATCAGCAGGCAGTGGCCCCGGGCGAAGATCGCGATCAGCAGCTCTTCGAGGACATTCTGCTGGCCGACGATCACCTTGCCCATCTCGGCCTTGAGCCTGGCGAAGGCGTCCTTGAGCCGCTCGACGGCGGCGAGGTCCTCGTGCTTCAGGGGTTCGCTGGCAGTCTCTTCGCCCACGCTCGTCTCCTTATGGCATCTCGCCGGGTCGATGGCCGATCGACGATGATCGATGGCCGATACTGGGGGCCTTCACCGCCCGTGCATCCCGATCTCCGCCCCGTCGGCCGCGGACCGATCGGTCATCGATCATCTCCCATCGCCCATGTTCCCGCCGAAAGTGAGGCTCGATGCGGCGAGGGGCCTGGCCCCCCGATGGTTTCAGGTTAACGAGGGCCCCTCGAACCGTCCATGACCTGCCGGTCGCCCAGGGCCCAGAGCCCCCCCTGGGTGGCGATCAGGGCGCCTCGGGGTGAGAACCGGACGGCGAGATCGGTGACGGGGGCCTGGATCAGCAGCCGCTGGATCGGCTCGCCGTCCTCGCGGCGGTGGAACGACAGCGGCAGGAGGCCGAGCCCCTCCTCCTTGAGCTTCGCGGCGCCCGGGTAGGCGACGACGCTCCGCTCGGTCAGCGCGACGTCCCAGCCGGTGCCCGGCCCGTTGAGCGGGCGCTTCCAGAGCGTCGAGCCGTCGGCCAGGGCGATCGCCAGGAGCGCCGGGCCGTTGGCGACGAACACGCGGTCGGCGGCCAGGGCGATCGCCTCGGGGCGGTCGCCCAGGTCCTCGGTCCCCAGGAGCTTCCAGCCCGGCCAGGCCTTGGCCCCGGTGGCCAGGTCGAGCCGGATCAGGTCGTGGCCGTCGTGGAGGACCAGGAGCCTCTCGGCGTCGCCGAAGAGCCGGGGCGGGCCGAGGCTGGGCGAGTCCTTGGTCTCCTCGAAGACCCAGGCGTTGGCCCCCTTGGTCGTGTCGAACAGGGCGACCTTGGTCCGGTTGACGATCAGGGCGACGTGCTCGTCGTCGATCGGCAGCGGGTCGCGGGGCCATTCGTCCTCCTCGGCCTGGGGGAACTCGGCCCTCCGGCGGCCGGAGGCGGTCTCCAGGACCAGCGCGGAGTTCGGCTTGCGGACCTGGAGGACGACCCGCCGGGGGCCGATCAGCAGGCGAGGGTTGATCCGTCCGGCCGGGGGGGTGAACGACCAGTCGAGCTGGCCCGAGTCGCCGTCGAAGGCCATCAGGGCCCGGTCCCCCCGGAGGCAGAAGATCCGGCCGCCGACGATCCGGAAGTCCTGGAGCGTGGCGGAGTTGGCCTCGCGCCCCTCCTCGGCGGCGGGCTCCCGGGCGAACGGATTGGCGGCGGCCTTGCCGGCGGCGGCGTTGCCGAGGTCGTACTGCCACTCGACGGCCCCCCTGTCCAGGCTGAGGGCGACCAGCCTGGTCCGGGTCGCGGCGATGATCCGATCGGCCATGTAGCCGACCCAGACCGGCTCCCCTTCGAGGTCGACCGTCCAGGCCGACCGGCCCGAGCCGGGGTCGACCGGCCGGATCTCGCGGCCGACGGCGAGGAAGACGCGGGCGGCCTCGGCCGAGGGGAGGACCCCTTCGGCGCCGAGCGGGCGGGCGACCTCGGGCCATCGGAGGTCCCAGCGGCGGCGCAACGGGACGGGCACGCTCGGCTCGGCCCGGTCGCCGGCCATCTTGTCGAACGGCTCGCGCCCCAGCCGGTCGGCCACCAGCGTCCCGAGCGTCTTCTTGCCGGGGTCGTCGACCCGCTCCTCGCCGAACCGCTTCCGGGCCTGGACGTAGGCGTCGCGGGCCGAGACCCAGAGCTTCTGGGCCTCGTAGGCTCGGGCCAGGCCCCAGAGGGCCCGGGCGCGGGTCGGGTCGTCGGGGGCGCCGGTGAGGAGCCGCTTGTAGGCCCTCGCCGCGTCGCCGGGCCGCTTCAGCTCGTCGTAAAGCTCGCCCAGCGCGAGCCATGCGGCGGGGACGACCCGGGCGACCGGGTAGCTCCGCCCGACGTCCTCCAGGAGGCGGGGGTCCTTCTCGGCCACCCCTCGGGCCAGGAGGTCGGCGGCGGCGCGGTCGAAGTCGGCGTACAGGTCGCGCCCCTTGTCGCGGAGCAGGGCGGACAGGCGCTCGGCGATCAGGCGGTCGGCGCGGACCGAGCGGTGGCCGTCGGCGGCGTTGACGTTCAGCGCCCGCATCCGCTCGTCGGCCAGGAGGGCCTGGAGGGTCGCGACCGACGCCCTCGGCTCGCCCCGTGCGAGCTGGACGTCGGCGAGTTCGAGCCGGGCGGCGAGCCGGTCGCGGTCGGAGCGGGCGGCCTCGGCGGCGGCGGCGAACCGCCGGCCGGCCTCGGCCCAGTCCTTCGCGGCCCTGGCCTTCTGGCCGAGCTTCATCAGGAGCTGCCGTTGGTGGTCGCGGATCGCCTCGGACATCGGCGCGCCGTCGATCGTGTCCGACCCCCGGGCCCGGGGGAGGGCCGCTTCGAGGCTGGTCAGGGCCAGGTCGTCCCGGCCGATCGCCTCGGCCGCCTGCGCCAGCCGGTAATAGTTCGAGGGCTGGTCGGGGGACCGGGCGATCTCGTCGCGGTAGCGGTCGATCAGCCGGCTGTTCTGGCAGAAGACCACCAGCGCGTTGGCCTGGGCGACGATCAGGTAGCCGTCCCCCACGGCGAGGTTCCCCCCCTCGCACTGGAACGTCTCCTGGAGCTTGATCGGGGCGTCGGCCTTGAGGCCCGAGGACTGGTCGAGGACGTGGATCTCGGTCTTCGTCGGCCAGTAGATCCGGTCGCCCGCGAGGATGCCCCGGCCGAACCCCTGGACGGCCTGGGCGTTGTCGGGCCAGGCGTGGACCAGCCGGCCGTTCCGGGCGTCGAACCAGAGGACGCGGTCGCCGGTGGCGATCAGGTTCCCCTTGGCCACGCCGAGGAGGTGGGTCAGCTTGACCTCGTCGGGGATCGCGTCGGTCTTCCAGGCCAGCCGCCCGGTCGCCGCGTCGAAGGCGTAGATCGCCGGCGAGTCGTCGGGGGCGACGATCACCAGGCCGTCGTGGACGATGGCCGGGTTGAGGTCGCGCTCGCGGCCCGCCCCCATCCCGTTCCGCCCCTGCCAGGGGTAGGTCGCCAGCCATCGGACGCCGCCGCTCTCGGCGTCGAGCGAGGCCACGGCGCCGAGGTTGGTCTGGTAGTACAGGGTCGGCCCGTCGAGGGTGAGCAGGCGGTTGGCGATCTCGAACCCGCCGCCGAGGAACGGGTCGATGTTCGAGTTGGCCTCGCAGATGTACCTGATCCAGCGGGTGGCGCCGGTCTCGGCGTCGAGGCAGGCGATGTAGGTCGCCGTCATCTCGATCCGGTCGGTGACGGCGACGTAGACGCTCCGGGCGTCGGCGACGGGCGACCCTTCGAAGACGGCGTTGCGGCTGCCCGCCCCGCCGCCGGCCTGGCGCCTGGGCAGGGCGATCTCGGACGCCTCGCGCTTCCAGAGGAGCTTGCCCTGCGCCGTCCGGTCGATCGCCACGACGGCGCTGCTGGCATTGCCCATCATGCCGCCCATGCCCATCCGGCCGGGCAGCGACGAGGGGGCCTGCCCCAGCCGGGCGAAGATCCGGTCGCCGAAGGCGGTCAGGGTGAACCGGGGCAGGCCCGTCGAGATCCGCCCGGCCATCGGCGAGCCCATCAGGTCGGGGGTCCTCCAGGCGACCTCGACCGGGCCGGCGGCCGAGGGGGGCTGGTCGCCGGGGCGGCTGTTCAGGTTGTACGCGGTGATCTGCTTCTCGTTGTCGACGATCACCTGATCGCCCACGACGATCGGGTGGTAGGCCAGGAGCCGTTCAGGAGGCGCGGCAGAGGCGGCGACCATCCCCATGCCCATCCCCCGGCGGCCGGACATCCCCGGCCGGCTCGGCGTGACGGCCTCCAGCTCGGCCCGCCACTGGAGCGAGCCCACGTCGATCGGCCCGGGCGCGACCTTCGACCTCGTCGGCGACCCGGCGAACGTCGGCCAGCGGGCGTCGGCCGGGGCGGAGGGGGACAGATGGTCGTCGCGGATCGCCTCGGCCAGGTCGCGGGCCAGCGGCCCCCGGCGGCCGGCGAACGGGCCGGGGACGGCGGGGTGGGCGACGGCGAACGCCTCGATCTCCGCGGGGCCCGGCGGGCGGTCGCCGATCGCCACGCGGCAGAGCAGCTTCTTGGCCGCCACCCGGGACAGGTCGACGCTCGGGTCGGGATGGACCAGGTCGAGCCCGCTCGCGGGGCGGTCGGGCACGAGCTGGGTGTAGGCCGCCAGCGCCTCGGCGAACTGCCCCTCCTGGAACGCCAGGTCGCCCAGGAGTTCGAGGGCGTCGTCCCCCCACGAGCTGCAAAACACCTGGTCGACGACCCGTCGGAGGATCGCCCGGTCGCGACCGGCCTTGCCCTGCTCGAACCAGCGCCCGGCCTGTGCGTCGACCCGGGCCCGATACAGGGCCCGGGCCTCGGGCGGGAGGGACGCGATCCGCCGCTGGCACTCGCGCCGGGCGTTCACCGAGAGCCGGGAATCCTCCTCTTCTTCAGGGGCAGCCGCCGCCTTCTTCTCGACCGGGACGTCGACGACCTTGTCGCCGAACTGCTGGATCACGCGCTGGTAGATCTCGACCGCCTCGGCGTAGTCGCCCGCCCTGGCGTGGTTGTCGGCGCTCCGGAGGTCGGCGTCGGCCTTGTGGCTGGTGTCGAAGTAGACCTTGGTGCTCGCCCGGGGGACGGCCCGGAACTCGCCCTGGCCCCTCGACGGGGAGGGGTATCCGGCCGAGGCGATCGCCAGCACGATCGCCGTCCGGGCGAAGACCCTCACCAGGCCCGTCCCGCCGCTGCCGACATGCGCCATGACCTGATCCTCCGTGCGAGGCCGGCGAGAGGCGGCGGCCGGGCTCACAGGGACGTGGGTGTGCCGAAACATCCCTGCGACGAACCGCTCCGCGAGCACGAGACCCGCCGGGAAACGTCGGGGCGATCGCTCGGGCCGCCCCCCATCCGCCCAACCGGGGCCATCAGACTCCTTCATGCTTTCCACAACAATCCAACCACGCCAAGGCCAAGCAAATCAAGTACCGGATACCCGACAGGCCCATATTTCGCCGGGGATCGATCGCGAATGGAACGAACCGGGACATTTCGCTTCCTGGAACCGAGCGAGACTGTCTCGAATTCGAGCATACTCGACCGATTGAATCGAAAACTCCGGGGGTGATCTTTCCGCGCCCTGTCATGCAAGGCCACGAACACAACGACCCGACGCCCAAAATATTCGCACCAAGCCAACACAAGCAGCAAAAGCCAATCTGTCGACTTCGAACCGCCAATGCCTGAGGCGTTAATCCACGGATTGATGGCCGGGCCGCCAGGACGAACGGGGCGGCCCGGCCGGTGGGGTTACTTGGTGATCTTGATCTCGCCGACATCCGTGGTCCCGCCCGCCTTGACGGTCACGGGCATCCCCTTGTTGCCGCCATCGGTCACGTAGCCCTTCGAGGACTGCCAGAGGACGAGTTGCTGCGTCCCGGCCGGGACGCCCGAGATCTCGAACGAGCCGTCGGCTTTGGTCACGACGGCGAACGGGTGGTCGACGATGAAGACCCAGCCCTTCATCCAGGGATGGATGCTGCACACGGCCGCGGCCGGCCGCCGCTCGACCTTCTTGATGGCGTAGGCCATCTTGCCATTGGGCGGGAGCATCTGGTTGACCGGGGTGTTGCTGAACGGCTTGAAGTCGACGTTGTGGCCCACCGGGTCGCTCGACTTGAAGATCAGCTTCTGGTCGGTGTGGACGACGGTCGCGTAGGGGACGTACTCGCAGTTGACCTGGTCGACGACGACCTCGGGGGTCTTCTCGACCAGGGCCGCCTCGGCCGCCTTGTAGTCGCCGGACGGCTTGACGAGGTAGGCGAAGGAGTCCTTGACGCCCTTGGTGGCGGGGTCGACCTCGATGTCCTTGCTGAGGATGTTGTCGGCCTTGCAGACGGCGTCCTTGACGTTCGGGTCGCCCTTCTTGACCAGGACCTTGGGCTCGGGGATCGGCCCGGCGGCCCAGACCAGCCGGCCCTTGATCGTGCCGGTGCCGGCCTGGGACGCGGGGGGCTCGGCCTGGAGGGCGGGGGCGACGGCCAGGAAGGTCGAGGCGGCGAGGGCGGCGAGCCGGCGCAGGCCGACCATGCGGGAGGCTGGAGAGAGCTTCATCGGCGTCTTGATCCTTGCGCGAGGCGGGTTGGGCCCGACTCCGGCGGCCCTCGGCGCCGCCGCCCGGAGCGGAGGTAGGATGCGTATCTTAACACGGCGGCCGAGGCCGAGGGAATCGGTCGCCGGGGCCGAATTGCCGGCCCGATCAGCCCTTGGGAGCGCCCTTGGCGGGCTCAGCGGGGGGAGTCGGGGTCGATTCGGGGGCCGGGGTCGGCGAGGGCGCCGGCTTCGCGACGGGCTCGGTGCGGATGGTCTCCGCCGTGTCGACCTCCGGCGTCTTGCCGCCGCAGCCGGCGAGGAGGGTCAAGGTCAGGGCGAGGCCGGACAGGGTCGCTCGCGGGTTCCGGGGCGCGGTCATCGAATCATCCTGTCTCTAATTGTAGGGTGGGTCGAGCCTCGGGCGAGCCCCACCATCTTCCCGAAATGCTGGTGG
>JAJYDH010000296.1 GCA_021777685.1 Planctomycetota bacterium
CGGCGGCCTGTACGGCGTGAGGCTCCCGGCCAGGGACACCGCCTCGGTCTATCCGTTCTTCTACGGGTCGCCCGGCAAGAGCACCACCACCTCCGAGAGCAAGTCCTGGCGACCGTCGAAGCTCCGGGCCCTCCAGCAGCTCACCCACCAGCGGAAGCCGGTCGGGATGTATTACGATCGCGGGAGCTACGTCCCGATCTACGACCTCGACTCGTTCTCGCCCGGCCCCGGCCCCGACTACTGGCCCTGGTTCTTCCAGGGGAGCAGGGGCGGTTGATCTCCGGACGGAGTCACCGACGACCCCGACTCGGGCCGTCCCCCGATCGAGGCCGCAACTCGCGGACGATCCGGGGGCGGCAGGGCCGGTCGCCAACCGAGGCATCCGGATGACCGCGGCCCGTTCTCGGGCAGAAAGCGGGCGACCCGGACGCCGTTGTCGAGGCGTCCCGTAGCCCCGTCCGGAAACGTCCGTCGCCGTGCGGATGGTCCTTGAGGCGTGGGCTCTTGATGCCTCCATCCGGAGGAGCGGTTAAGCTCCCAATCTCCCGGTCTCTTCATTGCCGGCCGAAACTTGGCCTTGACTCGATCAATTTTGCCCAATTTGCCGAAACTTTGAAATTCACCGAACTGCCGATGGCAATAACGGTTCGGTTGGACGAGGGCCGCACGCGCCTCCTTGACAGGGCGTTCCCCATCCACTAGAGTGTGCGGACTCTGGCGGAATTCTATGCTTGGGCTGATCCGCGCGCTTGTTCCGCGATCCCACCTCGAGGTGGCGGACCCGTCGTGACGTCGCCGTTCTCCTTTCAGGTACACCTTGCCATGGACAGTCCGATTCAGGTTGACCTGGGCCGGATCGCGCAAGATCTTCAGATCCGGCGCGTTCAGGTGGAGAGCGTCGTTCAGTTGCTCGACGAAGGCAACACGGTCCCATTCATCACCCGGTACCGCAAAGAACGTACCGGCAACCTGAACGAGATCGCGATCCACGAGATCCAGCTCAGGGTCGGCCGGCTCCGGGAGCTGGCCGAGCGCAAGGAGACGATCCTCAAGGCGATCGAGGCCCAGGGCAAGCTCAACGACGAACTGGCCGCCGCGATCCGGGCCGCCGAGAACCCCAAGCGTCTCGAAGACCTCTACCTCCCGTTCAAGCCCAAGAAGAAGACCAAGGCGTCCGACGCCCGCGACAAGGGCCTGGAACCGCTGGCCCTGCGGGTCTGGAATCACGACGACACCCTGACCGACCTCGCCGCCGCCGCCCAGGAATTCGTCAACGCCGAGCAGGAATTGGAGACGACCGAGAAGGTCCTCGAAGGGGTCGGCCACATCCTGGCCGAGGCGATCAACGAGCTGGCCGTCGTCCGCGACGCGGTCCGGCGGGTCGTCTGGAAGACCGGCAAGATCGTCACGACCAAGGCCGAGATCCCCGAGGCGGAAGGGCTGGAATATCGCGACTACTTCGCGTATTCCGAGCCGATCGCCCACATCCCGCCCCATCGCGTCCTGGCGATCAATCGGGGCGACAAGGAAGGGCCGCTCAAGGTCAAGCTGGAGGTCTCCCGACCCGAGATCGAGGCCGCGACCTTCGCCCAGCTCCCGCTCGAGGCGCACCCGCAGGCGGACTTCTTCCGCAAGTCCGCCCTCGACGCCCTCGACCGCCTGCTCCTGCCCAGCATGGAGCGCGAGGTCCGCCGTGACCTGACCGAGGTGGCCGAACGCCACGCCGTCGACGTCTTCGCCCGGAACCTCCGCAGCCTCCTGCTCCAGCCGCCGATCCCGAAGCAGGTCGTGATGGCGATCGACCCCGGATTCCGCAACGGCTGCAAGGTCGCCGTCCTCGGGACTCACGGCGAACTGCTTGACCACGGGGTGATCCATCCCCACCCGCCTCAGAACCGCCGGCACGAGGCGAAGCTCTTCCTCAAGGATCTCGTCGGCAAGCACAAGGTTGGGGTCGTCGCGATCGGCAACGGTACCGCGTGCCGGGAGACCGAGGAGCTGATCGCAGAGATCATCGCCGAGGGGACGCACTTCCACCAGAATCCCCAGGCCGCCCCGATCCCGGCCGAGGTCACTCCGACCCCCGAGCCGCCGGCCGAGCCCGGGTCGATCGCCCCGGCCGAGCCCGCCGCGACCGAAGCGATGCCGGCCCCGGCCGAGATCACCGCCTCCTCGCCCGAGGAGACCCCGGCCGCCGAGGCGCCGACTCATGAGGTCCCGGCCGAGGGGACCAACGGCGAATCGAACTCAGCCGGCGAGCACTCCGAGCCGGTCGAGTCGCTCCCGCCGATCTCGGGAGGCTCGCCCGAATCCGAGACCGAGACGCCGGCCGAGCCCGCCGCCGAACTGCCCGGAGGCGAGTCGCACCAGGCGAAGCCGCCCGGATCGGAGCCGGAATCGCCGGCGACGCCCGAGCCGCCCGTCGCCGAAGCCGCCCCGGAGGAGCATGGCCTGGCGCCGGCCGAGCCCCAGCATGGGCCGACTTCCGAGGCGCCCGACACGCCGCAGCCCGACGTCGAGGTCATCACCGCGGTCGGCGCCCCCACGGAGGCGCCGACGGAGTCGCCCGAGCCGGTCGCCTCGGCTCCCGCCTCGCCGCAATCGTCGCCCCCGGCCCGCGAGCCACGGCAGAAGAACAAGGACCAGGCCCCTCGTCCGCCCAAGCCCAAGGCGCCCCCGCCCCCGCCCAGGCCGCACCCGGCCGACGAGCAACTCTCGCAACTGGCCTACGTCATCGTGAACGAGGCAGGCGCCAGCGTCTACTCGGTGAGCCCCGTCGGCCGCGAGGAGTTCCCGGACTTCGACGACAAGGTCCGAGGGACGATCTCGATCGGCCGGAGGCTCCAGGACCCCCTGGCCGAGCTGGTCAAGATCGAACCCCAGAACATCGGCGTCGGCCTGTATCAGCACGACGTGAACCCCAAGCAGCTCAAGGAGTCGCTCGAAGGGGTGATCGCCAGTTGCGTGAACTTCGTCGGCGTCGACCTCAACACCGCCAGCATCCCGCTGCTCCGCCACGTCTCGGGCCTGAACCAGCTCACCGCCCGTCGGGTGGTCGAGCGGCGGACGACCCAGGGGCCGTACACCAGCCGGGCCCAGTTGATGGAGGTGGAGGGCGTCGGGCCCGCCACGTTCACCCAGGCGGCCGGGTTCCTCAAGATCGGCGGGGGAGAGAGTCCGCTCGACCGGACGTGGGTCCACCCCGAGAGCTATCCCGCCGCCGAGAAGCTGCTGGAGAAGCTGGGCTTCACCGCCGAGATCGTCCGCGACCGCGAACGGCTCGCCGAGCTGCACGCGAAGCTCGACGAGGCCAACATCCCCGAGCTGGCCAAGGAGCTGGAGGTCGGCGAGCCGACCCTCCGCGATATCTTCGAAGCCCTGGCCCGCCCCGACCGCGACCCCCGCGACGACCTGCCCAAGCCCATCTTCAAGAAGGGCGTGCTCAAGCTCGAAGACCTCACGGCGGGGATGGAACTGAAGGGCACCGTGCTGAATGTCGTCGACTTCGGTGCCTTCGTCGACATCGGCCTGAAGGATTCCGGGCTGGTCCACATCAGCCAGCTCGCCAACCGTTATATCAAGAGCCCGCACGACGTGGTCAGCGTCGGCGACGTGGTCAGCGTGTGGGTCATGGGCGTTGACGGCGAGCGGAAGCGGGTCTCGTTGACCATGGTCAAACCCGGCACCGAACGCCCCAGGGGCGAACGGGCCGGCGGAGGCGGCGGCCGTCGCCCGCAAGGGGAAGGGGGCGAGCGTCGTCCCTCGGGCCCCGGCCGAGGTCCCCGACGCGAGCCGGCGAGTCCCTCGCAACTAACTTCGCCGCCGGTTGGCACCCCCGCCGGCGGCCCGCCGCAGGGCGAAGGGCCGCCGAGACGCCCCGATGCTCGTCCCGGCGGCCGGGAGAGCAACTTCCGACCGGCCGGCGGCGGCCAGGGCCGGGGCGGCCCGCGTCCCGGCGGCTACGGCGGAGGTCCCGGCGGCCGAGGCGGCTCTCCGGGCCGGTTCGAGCCGCGACCCCCGCAGCCTACCCTCCCGCCCAAGCCCGCCAAACCCGCGCCGCCGCCGCCCCCGCTCTCCAAGGAGGCGATCACGGGCAGCGTCCCGCTCCGCTCATTCGGCCAGCTCAAGCAGCTCTGGCAGACCCGCGTGGAAGACGAGCCGGGTGCCGAACCCGCCGCGCCCGGCCCCGAGAATCCGCCCGAGGCGACGCCCCCGCCGCCCTCCGAATCCTGAGCCAGGTCCGATACGGAGCCAAGCCCGCCCACGGCCGACTTCCCCCGGGAAGTCGGCCGTGGGCGTTTGCATCGCCCCGTCCGGCATCGAACGATTCATCCGAGATTCTTGATCCCTCGGGACAACACGGATTGCCAGGAGCGGTCCAAGGGCGTAAACATGAGTTAAGTGGCCATCGCGGGCCGTCAAAGGAGTGACGATGATGGGGCATCTTATGGGCCGGGCGAAATTTGGGCAGATCAGGTCCTTTTTCGTACTCTGCGCCGTCCTCGGCGCGGCACCCGGTCTCGCCCGCGCGCTCCAGGAACCGGGCGATCCCGAGGCCCTGGCCCGGGGCCCGATCCACGAGGCGTTCGCGGGTCCGATCGTCTACAACCCCGCGCCGGGGCTGGTGATCCCCAAGCCGCCGCCCTCGACGCAGATCGAGGAACAGCCCCCCGCCGAGAAGCCCCAGGGGATGGACGTGGAGTGGATTCCCGGCTACTGGGCGTGGGACGACGAGCGGAATGACTACATCTGGATCAGCGGGATCTGGCGCGACATCCCGCCGGGTCGGCAGTGGGTCCCGGGCTACTGGAGCCAGGCCGAAGGTGGGTTCCGCTGGACCTCCGGCTTCTGGACCTCGACCGCCGCGAACGGCCAGGTCAGCTATCTCCCCGCGCCGCCGCAGACGCTGGAGGTGGGCCCGAACTCGCCCCAGCCCGGCCCCGATTTCCTCTGGTCGCCCGGCTCCTGGGCCTGGTCTGAGAACCGCTACGTCTGGCGGCCGGGGTACTGGGTCCAGGCGCAGCCGAACTGGGTCTGGGTCCCGCCCAGCTACGTTGCCACGCCCGGCGGCTTCGTCTACATCGACGGCTACTGGGATTATCCGATCGCTCGGCGAGGGCTCCCCTTCGCCCCCGTCGCCTTCGGCCCGGCCTACTATACCCAGCCGGCCTATGTCTACCGGCCCAGCGTGGTCCTCTCGATCGGCGGCCTGACGGCCAACCTTTTCATCCGGCCGAGCTACAACCAGTATTACTTCGGCGACTACTACGGGCCGGCCGCCTACGGCGCCCGGGCCGGCTACGTCCCCTGGTTTGCCTACCAGCATCAAAGGTTCGGATACGACCCGATCTACGCCTCGATGGCCGCCAACCATCCCGGTAAGGTCGAGTGGGAACGGCAGATCCGCACCGAATATCGGTACCGTGTCGAGCACGTCGAGGCCCGCCCGGCGCCGACCTTCGCGGCGCAGCGCGAGCAGGTCGAGCAGCGTCGGGCCCGAGGAGAAGACGTCCGAGGGCTGGAAGTCGCCCACCCTTTGCGGCAGTGGGCCAACCACCCGGAGGCCGCTCGTCCCCTGGTCCCGGTCGGGCGCGATCACGGAGTCGAGCTGGCCAGGCGTCAGGCGTCGGTCCGGGAAATGCAGCAAAATCGGGCTCGGGTAGAGGAGAAGGCCCGGGGGGCGTCGGTCGGGAGGAGCGAGGGTCAGCAGCCGCAGCGGCTGGAAATCCACCGGGCGCTCGAGCCGCATTTCCAGGCCCGAGGCCTTGCCGTCCCCCCGGCCCATCCCGAGCCTCATCAGGATTTCCGTCCGAACTTCGGCAACGAGTTTCACCGCGAGCCGGGGCCGGCACAGAATCGGGCCGAACCGCGTCGGGGTCCCGAACCTGCCCGGGCTCATAAAGAGCCCCGCCCCCGCGAGGGTGAGGAACATCACAAGCCGCGTTGATCTCGCGAACCTCCCCGATCCGAGCACCGGGAACGACACCATGAAGGCCATCGTCATCGCCCGGCCGGGGGACCTCGGATCGCTGGAAGTCCGGGAGGTCGCGAGGCCCGAGGCGCAGGCGGATCGTATTCGCGTCCGGGTCCGCGCCTGCGGGTTGAACCGGGCGGACCTGCTTCAGGCGAAGGGGCACTATCCCGCGCCCCGGGGCGTCCCCGACGATATCCCCGGGCTGGAGTACGCTGGCGAGGTGGACGCGGTCGGCCCCGATGCGACCGGCCCGCTCAAGGTTGGCGATCGCGTCTTCGGGATCGTCGGCGGGGGCGGGTTCGCCGAGTACGTCGTCTGCCCCGAGAGGATGGCGGTGCCGATCCCCGAAGGGCTCGACTTCGAAGCCGCCGCGGCGGTGCCCGAGGCGTTCATCACCGCCCTCGACGCCCTGGAACATCAGGCCGAGGTCCGGCCCGGAGAACGGGTCCTGATCCACGCGGTCGGCGGGGGGGTGGGGTCGGCGGCCGTCCAGGTCGCCCGGGCGATGGGCTGCGAGGTCTTCGGGACATCCCGGACGGCCGAGAAGCTGGCTCAGGCACGAGGATTGGGGCTGGATCACCCGATCGACACGTCGTCCCTCGACTTCGCCGAGTTCATCCGGGAATTCACCGGGCATCGGGGCGTCCACGTCGTGATCGACCACCTGGGTGCTTCGGCATTCGCGGACAACCTGGATTCGCTGGCGACCCGGGGGCGTCTGGTCCTCGTCGGCCAGCTCGGCGGCTCGTCGACGGAGGTCGACCTCCGGGTCCTCATGGCGAAGCGGCTCAAGGTGGTGGGCACGACGCTCCGGGCCCGGCCGATCGAGGAGAAGGTCGAGGCCACCCGGAGGTTCGCGGAGTCGGTCGTCCCCTGGCTCGCCCGGGGCATCGTCAGGCCGGTGGTGGACCGGGTCTTCGCCTTCGAAGACATCGAGGGCGCGACGGGGCGGATGTCATCGAACCTCGGCTTCGGTAAGGTCATCCTCCGACTCTGACCCCTCGGTCGCCTTGAGCAGCCCGTCCTCGATCTCGAGGACGAGGTCGTCGGGCCGGATGAACCGGCGGTCGTGGGTCACGACCACCAGCGTCGTCTGCCGCTCGGCCTGGAGCCGGTGGAGGATCTTGTAGATCTCGTCGCCCGACTTGCTGTCGAGTTCGCCCGTCGGCTCGTCGGCGAGGACGACGACGGGGTCCTTGATGAGGGCCCGGGCGATCGCGACGCGCTGTTGCTCGCCGCCCGAGAGCTGCCAGGGGCGATGGTCGAGCCGATCGCCCAGGCCGACCACGGTCAGCAACTCGGCCGCCTTCCGGCGATGTTCGGCCGTGACCCCGGTTGGCAGGAAAGGGACGACCACGTTCTGAAGGGCCGACAGGTTCTTGATCAGGTTGAACGACTGGAAGATGAATCCCACGCGGTCGCGCCGATAGGCGTTCTGCTCGGCCTCGGACATTTTGGTCAGGTCCCGGCCCTCCACCGAGATCGTCCCCGAGGTCGGCAGGTCGAGGGCCCCCATCAGATAGAGCAAGGTGCTCTTGCCCGACCCCGATGGGCCGACGATGAACGCGAATCGACCCTTGGGGATCCGGCAAGAGACACCCCGGAGGACTTCCACCCAGCGGTCCCCGCTCTTGAACGACTTGTGGATGCCGGAGACCTCGATCATGCGGGAGCCCTCGGGAAACGTTTCGTCGAGCCTCGATGGCGGGGCGCTCAATGCGAACCCAGCCGGATCGCGTCCATCGGCACCAGCCGGGACGCCTTCCACGCGGGATAGAGGCCGCCGAGGGTGCCCATCACGACCGAGAGGGCCAGCCCCAGGGCGACGTGCCTCGGCGTGAACTGGAGCGAGAGCCCGCCGGAGATGAACTGGTTGGCCACCCGCGTCATCGCGAAGGCCATCACGCAGCCGACCACCCCGGCGAGCAGTCCCATGTACGCGCTCTCGATCGTCACGAGCGACAGGACGTTGCCCCTCGACCAACCGTTGGTCCTCAGGACGCCGAACTCGACGAACCGCTCGGTCGTGCTCATCAGCATCGTGTTGATGATCCCGACCACGCCCACCAGCAGGGCCAGGCTGACCGTCATCAGGAGGAACGTGTCGAGCTGGCCCATGACGGTCCCGAAGTTGGCGGCGAACTCGGACATGCTCCGGGCGTCGAGCCGGGGGTCCTGGATCGCCTCCTCGATCCGGCGGG
>JAJYDH010000297.1 GCA_021777685.1 Planctomycetota bacterium
CCGTGTAAGGCGGGATGTCGGCGTTCGAGGCCCAGCCGGTGTAGACGATGCCGTTGGAGAGCGTGAGCGCATCGCGCTCCTTGTACTGGCCCGGGTCGAACGAGACGACCGAGCCGTTGCCGACCGGATTCTGGCCAGGATAGGTGATCGACGAGTCGATGGACCGGGGGGCGACCCGCTCGGCGCCGGTGGTGATGTCGATCGCATGGATGCGCTGGTGGAAGACGAGCGAGCCGTTCACCATCGACCGGCTCTCGGCCTCGACGTAGAGCGTGCCCGTGCTCGGGTCGATGACCGGGGTGTCGAGGATGCCCAGCTCCGAGCCGAATTGCTGAGACCCGGCCAGGTCGCTGGCCTGCACGGGGATCTCGCCGGTCGGGAGGAGGCCGGTCGGCGTGCCGGAGGGTCCGTCGTGCCAGAGCACCTGTCCGGTGTCGGCGTCGAGGGCATAGACGCTGTCGTTCTCCGTGGCCACGAAGAGGACGTTGCGGACCCCGAAATTCGGGATCGCCAGACCGGAGACATAAAGCGGCTGCGCGTCGACCTTGCCGTCGAGCGGGACGTTCTCCCGCAAGCCGAACGAGCCCGAATTGACATTGCCGGGGGTGAGGGTCGTCTCCTGGAGGTTCGCCCCCGTCCGGGAGTTGTTGTCCTGATAGGTGAGGATGTCCGCGCTCAGCAGAGCCCGCCCTTCTAGCTCCAGGAGGGTGGGTTGAAAGCGGTTCGACCGGGGGTGTTTCCTCGTAAAGTTGCGGCTCATAATGCTCTCGACGGGGGGTTACGACCGCCCTCAAGTCGTGAAGACGGATCGGGTTGACGGGAGATCACTTGCAATTATCGTGCTTGACCGCCCGGTCGTCGTGGCGATCACCATTCCCGATCCTCTGCGATCGACGGAGACGTGATGGCCGGGCAATCTCGGCCCCGACGCTTGACTTGAGTGGTTGGTTGCCTTACGTTCATCTGCCAGCACGGTCGATTTCGCCCGTGCTCGGCGAGGATCTCGATCGCATGGAACTGAAGAGTTACGACCTGGTCATCATCGGCTCGGGCCCCGCGGGCGAGAAGGGGGCGACCCAGGCCGCCTATTTCGGCAACAGCGTCGCCCTGATCGAGAAGGAGCCCTGGCTGGGCGGGGCCTCGGCCAACACCGGCACCCTCCCGTCGAAGACCCTCCGGGAGACGGCGCTCTTCCTCTCGGGGTTCCGGAACCGGGCCCTGTACGGCCTTCAGTTCACCCTGAAGCAGCAGGTCAACGTCCGCGATTTCATGGCCAGAGAGCGGTACATCTGCGACACCGAACGGGCGAGAATCCAGGCGAACCTCAAACGTCACCGGGTCCGCGTCTATTCCGGGATGGCTTCATTCGCCGACCCTCACACCATCTCGATCAAGCCGACCGGCAGCCCCGAGGTCCAGATCCGGGGCGAGAAGATCCTGATCGCCACCGGATCGTCCCCCTACAGGCCGCCGATCTTCCCGTTCCATGACCCGCGGGTGCTCGACTCGGACACCATCCTCACGCTCCGCGACATGCCAGCCAGCATGCTGGTCTGCGGGGGGGGCGTGATCGGCTGCGAATACGCGTGCATGTTCGCGGCGCTGGGGGTGAAGGTCACGCTGATCGAGCAGCGGGATCGGCTGATCGGCTTCCTCGATCACGAGATCTCGGCGGCGCTCAAGCGGGGTATGGAGGCGCTGGGCATCCGGATGTGCATGTCCGACGCCGTGGTCTCGGTCCGGAACGACCACGACCTCGAACTCCACCTCAGGTCGGGGATGGTCGTCACAGGGGACGCCGTGCTGGTCTCCTCGGGCAGGAACAGCAACACGCCGGAGCTGGGCCTTGAGAAGATCGGCATCCCGCTGGGCAAGCGCGGCCTGGTCCCGGTGAACGAGCACTACCAGACCGTCATCCCCCACATTTACGCCGCCGGGGACGTGATCGGCGTCCCGGCGCTGGCCTCGACGTCGATGGAACAGGCCCGGGTGGCGATGGTCCACGCCTTCGACCTGAAATACAAGAAGAACGTGGCATCCGTCCTGCCTTATGGGATCTACACGATCCCGGAGTGCTCGATGGCGGGCGCGACCGAGGAAGAGCTGATCGAGCGGAAGGTCCCTTACATCGCCGGCCGGGCCTCCTACACGGCGAACGCCCGCGGCCAGATCATCGGCGACAATGAAGGGTTCCTCAAGCTGCTCTATCGGGCGAGCGACATGCGTCTTCTCGGGGTCCACGTGATCGGCGAGGGGGCGACCGAATTGGTCCACGTCGGCCTGACCGCCATGCTCCTGGACGCCGACGCCGACCTCTTCATCAACTCCTGCTACAATTATCCGACCCTGTCCGACCTCTACAAATACGCAACCTACGACGCCCTCGGCCGGAGGGCCGCCAATCCGCCCGTCTCGGCCGAGCCGGACGCCGCCTGATCTCGGGGCCGGGGACCGCCCCCTCGGATTCCGGGTCGAGAGGTCACATCATTTGTCATGCCGAACCGGCATGTTAGACTCGACCATAGACGTCCGGATTGCCCCTCGCCCGGCGGCACGTCTCGTCATCGGCGCCTCCACGGACCCCGTGGACCATCGGGCCCCGAGGAATCAAACCCCTCGGCGAATGGGCGTGTCCCCTTTTCGGGGTGTGCCGTCATGGGCGTGACTTGGAAATACTGGCGGCGGGCGATGTTCTGCCTCGCCCTGGGATCGACCCTGACGATGACCGGCCGGCCGGCCTCGGCGTCCGACCCCGTCCCGGTTGAGACCCCGGTCTGGACCGGGACCGGCTCTTGCGCCGCGGCGGCCTGTCATGGCGGGCGCCGCGAGCCGATCGGCCTGAAAGGTTCGGAATATTCCTTCTCCGAGGCGTATGACCCGCACAGCCGGGCGTTCTCGGTGCTCTATAACGACCGATCGTTGGTGATCGAGAGGAATTATCGGAGGCTGGCCAGCCTGGAAGCCGCCAGGCCGTTCGAGGACGACACCTGCCTCCGCTGCCATGTCCACCAGGGCTACGATGCCAGGACCCCCTGGTCGAGGACCCCCGAGTTCGCCGTCGCCGACGGCGCCGGCTGCGAGGGTTGCCACGGCGCCGCCGGCAAGTGGCTCGTCCCTCACATGGAGTATGGGTGGCAGGGGCTGAGCGACCGGCAAAAGTATGAAGTCTTCGGGATGCGGCCGACCAAGGACCTCCTCGCCCGGGGCCAATCCTGCACCGAGTGCCACGTCGGGCTGGGCTCGACCGACGTCAATCACGACCTGATCGCGGCGGGCCATCCCCGGCTCAATTTCGAGTACGGGAGCCAGCTCGCCAAGCTCCCCAAGCACTGGCGAGTCGACGACGACAAGGCCAGGCACCCGGATTACGAGGCCAAGGTCTGGGTCCTCGGCCAGATCCTCACGGCCAGGGCGTCGCTCGACCTGCTCGAATCGCGGGCCTCGCGGTCGATCCCGGACGACTCGACGAGCCCCTGGCCCGAGTTCGCCGAATACTCCTGCTTCTCCTGCCACCATGAGCTGGTCCAGCAAGGCTGGGCCTCGGCGAACGCCACGCAACTCCCGAAGCCCGGGTCCTTGCAATGGGGGACTTGGTCTCTGCCGATGGCGAAGGTGCTCGGCCCGCTCGGCCCCGGCCTCGACGCCGACGAATCCGGATCGACCTTCGGTCAGCTCCGAGAACTCATGTCCAGGCCGGTCCCCGACGCGGCTTTGGTCGCGAACCGGGCCCGCGCCGCCTCCGACGAACTGGGGCGGCTGGCCGAGTCGATCAACGGCGTGCGGATCGGGACGGGCGACGTCAGGAACATGCTGTCCGCCGCGCTGAAGCTCGACGAATCGTCCCGCCCTCTCGACTGGGACGGCGCGGCCCGTCGCTATCTGGCGATCGTGGCGCTCGACAAGGCCCTCGCCGATTCCGATCCGTCCGCGCCCGGCCGGCCCGACCAGTCCGCGCTCGGCCGGCTGTACAAGGATCTGGATCTGCCCCTTCAGGTCGACAGGCGCGGCGGGATTTTCGACAGCCCCTATCGATTCGACGCCGAACGGATCAAAGGCGACCTCCGGTCGCTCCTCTCCGCCCATTCCAACCCGTGAAGGATTGCGCCATGTCGAAGTTGTCGTGGTGGAAGCGGACAGCGATGGCGGCCGGGGTGATGATCGCGGCGGTTGCCGCCGTCTCCGTCCAGCCGAGGCAGGGCCGCTCGGCGGAGCCCCAGGCCCCGGCCCCCGGGCCGGCGGCGGAGAAGCCCAAATACCGCTATTTCGGATCGAAAAGCTGCGATCAGTGCCACTCGGTCTCGAAAGAACGGCCCACGAACACGCCCGAGGCCATCGGTTACATCTACCTCGACGAGTACACGAGGTGGTCGACCGAGGACAAGCACAGGCTCGCCTTCGCCCGGCTCAGCAGCGAGCGGGGGCGGAGGATGGCGGGCCTGTTGAAGGCCGACGTGACGAAGCGGGAGACCGGCTGCCTCGGCTGCCACTCGGCCGGCACGGCCGAGACGTCGTCAAGGCGTCAGGGCAACCTCTTCGACCCCAACGAGGGTGTGAGCTGCGAGAACTGTCACGGGCCCTACGAGGGCTGGGCGCTCGATCACACCCAGCCCGACTTCCGGGGCTGGGACGCGAAGAAGCGGGCCGAGAAGGGGATGATCGACGTCCGCGTCCCCGAGATCCAGGCCGCGCAATGCCTCTCCTGCCACATCGGCGACGCGGCCGAGGGCAAGGTCGTCACCCACGAGATGTACGCCGCCGGCCATCCCCCCCTGCCGAGCATCGAGGTTGCCACCTTCGCCGACTTCATCCCCCGGCACTGGATGCTCGTCGACGAGAAGGCGGCCGACAAGGTGAAGGAGGCGGAGGGCTATCGGAAGGGGGAATTGGAGCGGACCAAACTGGCGATCGTCGGGGCCTCGGTCGCCCTGAACACCTCGATGAATCTCATCGCCCAGGAGTACACCACGCCGGCCAAGGACGTCCCGGGGCAGGCCTGGCCCGACTACGCCCGGTACGATTGCTGGTCGTGCCACCACGACCTGAAGCGCGAGAGCTGGCGTCAGGCCCGAGGCTACGAGATGCCCCCCGGGCGGGTCCCCGTCGGCGAATGGCCTCTGCCGCTGGTCCGCCTGGGGATCGCCCGGATCGGCATGGAGGACGCCGACGGTGCCAAGGCCCTGAATGCCGACCTTGAACGGCTCCAGAACGAGCTCCATGAGCAGGCGAGCAATCGGCCATTCGGCCGGGAGCAGGCGCTCATCAAGGCCGCCTCGGCGCTGGCGTCGTGGTCGGTGGTGGTCACGAAGAAGCTCGTGGGGTTGTCCTACGACCGGATCATCGCCTTCGACCTCCTCCGAGCCCTCGTCGAGGAAGCCCGGAAGACGAAGCCGGATTACGACGCCGCGCGGCACGTCGCCTGGATGATCAAGCTCCTCGTGGAGGACCTGAAAGACGACGGGTTCGCCAGGGAGGAGAAGGAAGAGAAGCAGAAAGACGGCGAGAAGGCGAAGAAAATGGCGTCCATCCGCGCGATCATGGCGAAAGACCGGCCGGCCATCGAGTCGATCCTGAGCCGGCTCGATGACAAGCTGAAGCTCGAACTCCCGGCCGGGCGGAAATACGAGATCGAGGACTTCCTCGGCCCGGCGCTGGAGAAGATCGGCGACTACGACCCCGACCAGTTCCAGGCCGACCTCGATCGGCTTGCCGAGATCCTCAACGCGAAATGAAGGGAAGAGGCCCGAGGGGTCGTGGCCCCCCGAGCCTCCTCGATCCGACCAGAGTTCGACCGAGGCCCGCCGGGGAGGAATCGTCCCCGGCGGGCCTCTTCGTCTTCGTCGGATTAGCGGAGCGGCCCGGCTTTCCGGCCCTGCCGGGGCGGCCCGTAACCGATGTCCGGGTCGTCGCTGACGGTCCAGGGCACGGTCGTCCCCTCGCGGAGGTAGAGCTTCCGCTGCTGCGGGAGGTCGAAGGGGCGGGCGCCGACCCGTCCGAAGACGGAGATCTGGTGTCCGCTCTCGTCGACCGCCCGGTCGCGGTCCATCCCCTTCGAGATCGCCAGGGCTTCGCCCCCCTTGGGGATCTTGTAGGTCGCGATCAGCCTCGGGGTCGGCCTCGGGCTGAAGCCGTCATTACCGGGGGTGTCGGGCGAGGTGAGCTGGACGATCCTCATCCCGTTCTTGCCGTCGGCGAGGTAGGCGAACTCGCTGACGTAGGTGATGCCGAGCTTCACGTCGTGGAGGTCGTTGATGCACCCCCCGGCGTTGAAGACCTGGTCGAGCTTGGGGGCGTCCGGCTTCTCGATGTCGAGGATGACGAGCCCGTTCTTGCCGGCCGCGACATAGGCATACGTCCGGGCCAGGTAGATGTTGTGCGCGTCCTCCATCGGCATCGCCCCGAGGGGTTTGGGCGAGGCGGGATCGGTCAGGTCGAGGACCTTGATCCCCTCCTCGTCGCAGACGTAACCGTAGCGGAACTGCCCCTGGAAGGCCCGGGCCTTGTGCAGGAACCCCTCGCCGACGACGCAGGTGACGACGGGATGCTTGGGGTCGTCGATCGAGATGACGACCAGGCCGGCGTCGCACGTCATGTAGGCGTAGGTGCCGAAGATCGTGATGCTGTTCGCCCCCTTGAGGATGTTGCCGGGGTTGAACGTGACCTCACGCTCCAGGAAGTTGTTCAGCGGGTTGCCGTCGATGACCGTCGCGGCGGAGGTCATGACCAGCCCCTCGTACTTGTCGGCGATGTAAATGTAGGCGTACATCGCATGGATCGCCTCCTCATGGTTCTCCGGGCGATGCGAGCGGGTCGGGTCGGGGGCGAGCGTCGTCGGCGCGGCGACGGCCGTGGCGTAGGCCGTCTTGACGTAGAACCGCTGACCCAGGGGCGAGACCGGCGCGGTGGTGGTCCGCTCGGAGAAGCCCTTGTGGTCGATGAACGCGATGTCGAAGAGCTTCACGCCCCTCGGGCCGCACGCGGCGTAGGCGTACTCGCCGCGGACCTGGACGCCGAGGATCTCGGGCTTCTCTCGCATGAGGGTGGCGATCGTGGTGCCGATGTCCCTGCCGACGTGCTCGTGGGCGTCCTTCAGCTCCCGGCCCTCCTCCTCGACGAACTTCTTGTAGTTGTCGGGGAAGGCGTGCTCGTGCATCGTGCTGCCGATGACGGTCTGGGGCTCGTCCCTCTCGGTGGCGACCACCGCGAAGAGGCCCTCCTCGCCGGCGGCGACCCAGCAGTAGCGGCCGATGTGGTTCAGGTAGTTCGTCCCCTGCATCAGGAGCTGGGCCATGATCGCGTTGTTGTCGTTGTCCCGCGAGATATGGCAGTCGGTGCACTGCTTGGTCTCGTTCCGGCCGGGCAGGTAGGTGCTCGGGTTGATCGACCGGCCGGTCTTCGGGTCGCGGGGCGGGCCGCCCCGGACGGTGTGGGGGACGTTGGTGCTGAAGGCGATCCCCGACAGCCCCTCGGCCGAGACCGTCTGCTGCTGGACGTAGATCGACTCGCGGTTGGCGTTGTACGAGCCGACGTGGATGGCGCACGAGGACCGGGCCGGGTTGATCCGGTTCTTGGTCACGTCGCCGTCGCGGGCGAGCATGAAGACGTCGTCGCGGAGGGTCTGGAAGTTATAGGAGACGTAATTCCGCGAGACGTCGCCGGCGTTGTGCAACTCCGGCATCTTCATGTTGGCCTTCTGGGGCAGGTGGCAGCCGTAGCAGCTCGGGTTCCACGACGAATGGCAGGAGATGCAGCTCATGTTGCTGTCGGCGTGGGCGCACTTGCTCTCGTCGGGGTTGCCGTCGGCGCCCAGGGGGACGTCGCCCCAGGCCATCTGGTTGTCGGCCTCGAACCGGACGGTCTTGGCCAGCCGCGACTTCTGGTTGTAGTGCCGGCTGGCTGGGTCGATCGTGTCGACCGTCTGGACGACCTCCCAGGCCAGCTTGGGGTCGACCATCGAGTTCTGGATCAGGACATTCCCGCGCTTCTCGAACCGCTTCTTCCCGGAGGGGGTCCGGAGCGCCGAGAGGTTCAGGCCGCCCTCGGGCGAGGCGTTGCCGGAGGTCCGCAGGGTCGGGCGCTTGGAAGAGGTGCCGTGGCAGTCGATGCACTCGATCTCGATGGCGTTGCGGACCTCGCCATAAAGCTTGCCG
>JAJYDH010000298.1 GCA_021777685.1 Planctomycetota bacterium
CGTCAAGGTCAACCCGGCGCAGTGATCCGCCCGACCCTCCCCGGAGTGCAGCCGCGATGAACCGCGCCCGACCGATCCTCGCGACGTCCCTGATTGCCCTCGTCATCGCGGCCCCGGCGCGGGCCGACGACCCGCCGCCGGTCAGCTTCCTCAAGGACGTCGCGCCGATCTTGGTCCAGAACTGCATCGCGTGCCACAACCCGAAGAAGTCCGAGAGCAAGTATACGATGACCACCTTCGCCCTCCTGGCGAAGGGGGGCTCGCGCGGCAAGGGGATCACGCTCGTCCCCGGCGACCCCGACGGCAGCTACTTCGTCGAGCTCTGCCGGCCCGACGGCGAGCCCCGGATGCCGTTCAAGCAGGAGCCGCTCTCGAAGGAGAAGCTGGACGTCCTCGAACGCTGGGTGAAAGAGGGAGCCAAATACGACGGGGCCGCGCCGACCGAGGACTGGCCGGCCGCTCTGCGCAAGGCGACCCCGGTGAGCATCCCCGACGCCTATCCGGCCACCGTCCCCATCACCGCGCTGGCGATCAGCCCCGACGGCGCCGAGGCGGTCGCCTCGGGCTATCACGAGCTGACGACCTGGAAGCTGTCGGACGGCTCGCCGGCCCGCCGGCTCCGGGGGATGGCCGAGCGAATCCACGACATCGCCTACAGCCCGGACGGCAAGTGGCTGGCGACGGCCAGCGGCGACCCCGGCCAGTTCGGCTCGGTCCAGCTCTGGATCGCCGAGCCCGACGGCGGCGGCAAGCTCGCCAGGGACCTCCTGGAGACGACCGACAGCGTCTTCGCCGTCGCCTTCAGCCCCGACGGCTCGAAGCTCGCCGCCGCCGGGGCCGACCGCGCGGTGCGGATCTGGGAGGTCGCCACCGGCAAGGAACTCGCCCTGATCGAGGACCACGCCGACTGGATCTTCGACCTCGCCTGGAACCCCGACGGCAAGCGACTGGCCACCGCCAGCCGGGACAAGACCAGCAAGGTGTTCGACGTCGAGAAGAAGGAGTCGATCGCCACATTCCCCGGCCACGCCGAGACGATCTATTGCGTCTCGTTCACCCCGGACGGCAAGTCGGTCGTCACCGGGGGCGCCGACAACCAGATCCGGGTCTGGAATCCCGACGAGGACGCCAAGCAGGCCCGGGTCGTCGGCGGGTTCGGCGGGGCCGTCTTCCGCCTGTTGTTCGCCCCGGACGGCAAGACGCTGGTCGCCTGCGGGGCCGACAAGACGGTCCGCGTCTTCGAGAATTTCGCCCCGAAGCACACCCTGTCCGGCCACACCGACTGGGTCTACAGCATCGCCCTCGCGCCCGACGGCAAGACGCTCGCCTCCGGGAGCTGGGACGGCGAGGTCCGGACCTGGAGCATGCTCGACGGCAAGCCGATCCGGACCATCCTGGCCGCCCCCGGCTTCAAGGCCGGGACCGGCCCCCAGGCGGCTCGTTGAGCGATCCCCAGGATTGGGATAGTCCTCGGGGGCCGACATGCGGGTGAAGGTCCTTTTCTGGAACTATGACATCGGCAAAGGGTCCTTGATGGCAAGGGAGCCAATCAAGGCAGATCCCCTGGCCAGGATCGCCAGGAGGCGGGATGTCGACATCCTCATCGTGGCCGAATGCACGCTCCCGACCGAGGAAATTCTCAAATCGCTGTCGGCACATGGATTGGCGTTCTCTGGGACCGACCTGCCACACGATCGGATACGATTCTTCCGGCGAGCCTCCGGTCCCGAACTCGTCCCGGTGCTGTCCGATGAGCGTCTCGACTTTCAGCGTTTGACTTCTCGCGGTTTCGAAGAGGTCTTGATCGGTGGCGTCCACCTTGACGACCGCCAACACACACCCTTGGAGCAATCTCGACACTCCAAGGTTGGACTCCATTACCGAACGCTGATCGAAGCGGAGCGAACCGTCGAACACGGCCGGACGATCCTTGTCGGTGATTTCAACATGACGCCGAATGAGATGGGCATGGTCGACCCGGAAAATGCATTCGGGGCCGTGATGACCTGGGATCTGGCAAGAGTTCATTCGGACCCGACGCACGGAGGAACACCCCGATTCTTCAACCCGATGTGGTCGCTGATGGGCCGTTCTGAGGCACCGGGGACCTATTTCTGGGATTCGACCGACGCCTATAATATCTACTGGTATTGCCTCGATCGAGTGATCGCCCGTCCGTCGCTCCGGGGTATCTTCCTGGACGAATCGCCCGCGATCCTCACGACGATCCCCGACCGAGTTGATCAGAGTATCGATGTTCCCTTGTTCCGCTCGGCTGTGAAGCATTGGAAGATCGAGTTTTCGGACCATCCGCCGATTCTCTTCGAACTGGACCTTCGCGAGCAAAACTCGGGAGCAAGTCATGGTTGAACCGAATCCGGACGATCCCTCTCCCCTCTCGGTTCATGAGACTTTTGGGGAGCGTGAGGATGTTGAAAAAATCGCCGGGACGGAGGAGTTTCGTCAATGGCTGGAAGCAGTGCTCTCCTCCGGCGCGGCCCATGCCGTGATCGTTAACCTGCTGAGGTACAGCTCGGAGCGGGCCGCGTCTTGAGGAAGGATCGGTTCATGAAGGACCGGGGAAGTGGACTGAAGTCGACATCCGCTCATCCACCCGTTCCCGGCCGACTGGCCTTGTCCTCAATCGGACCGCGCTGCACAATCCCCCCCAACACAGGAGCGTCGCCCGGTCCTGAACATTGTTCCTCCACCCAATATGAGCGGGGATCGCGCATGGCATGGATGCCCCGATCATGAACGATCAGACGAGCCCGTCGGTCGACAGCACCGCGCGGATGGTCGACCCCGGCATCATGCCCGGGCCGCCTCGGCCATCCGAAAGCCTATCGCCTTGCCAGCTTCGGGCGCTCCGGATCACCGAAGAGGGTTGGGGCGAGGGATGGATGCTCCTACCGCTCCCCGCTCGTCGATCGTGGATGGATGCACAACCTTACGCCTACCAGTGCCCGCCGCTGGTGATGGCCAATCAATGGGGCTGGCAGATCACCTGCCCGGCTGAAGTCAGCGTCTCCTGGGACGGCTCTCCCGAACCGGCCGGCGTGCGGGTCGAGGTCGCCCCTCCGTTCGCCGGTTCGATCAAGAGTCAATTTGGCCAGGGGATCATCACCTTCGGCCCGCCCTGGTTGTTCCGGACCTCGGAGGGCTGGGATCTCCTCGTCAAGGGGCCGAGCAACCACTGGAAGCCGAATTGCGCCCCGCTCGAAGGCGTGATCGAGACGTGGTGGCTGCCGTACACCTTCACCCTCAACTGGAAGCTCGTCTCTCCCGGGACGGTGACCTTCGCGAGGGGCGAACCGCTCGCCCAGATCGTGCCGGTGCCGCACGCCACGTTCCGGGAATCGACCGCGATTGAACTCCCGATCGCGAGCGATCCCGACGCCTGCGCCCAACTGGCAACCTGGGCGAGGGAGCGAGAACTCCGGGCGAAGGAAGCCGTCACGACGCACCACCTCTATCGGAAGGCCGAGGGCGTCGTCGGCCACCTGAACAAGGTCCCGGTCCCCAAACTCATCCGCGGCGGGCGAGCCGGCGGTTGACCGATCGAGGGCAACCTGTGGACCCATGACCTTTCCAGGACGGAGGGGGTAGGAGCATGGAAATGGATACCGACATCGCCGGCCAGGTCCCGGAGATCGTGGCCTACTCGGCCTGGGGGTTCCGCGTGCCTCTGGTCCCGGCGTTCTACAAGCGGGACTGGATGGACGAGACGGCCGGCGGGTTCGCTTATCATTGCCTGCCGATGACCCTGGCCAACCAGTCGGGCTGGTTCGTCCTGGCTCCTCACTCCGCCTCGGTCGAGTGGAACGGCGGGAACCACGTCCTGGACCTCCGCGTGGAGATCCCCGGGAAGCCGGAGTCGGTCCACGCGATGTCGGCCGTCGGCAACGGCATCCTGAGCTGGACCATCCCCTACGTCTTCCGGACCCCTCCCGGCTGGAACCTGCTCTGCCGGGGGCCGTCGAACTCCATCAAGGACGGCATCCAGGCCCTGGAAGGGCTGGTGGAGACCGACTGGAGCTACGCGTCGTTCTCGTCCAACTGGAAGATGACGCGCCCGGGACGGGTCGAATTCCGGGAAGGGGAGCCGGTGGCGATGCTCGTCCCCCACAAGAGGGCGGACATGGAAGCCTTCTCCGTGCGGAAGGCCGAGCTGGCGAGCAACCAGGACCTCTTCGACGGCTACCGCGAGTGGATCAACTCGCGCCAGGCGTTCCTCGCCGCCCAGCGGAGCGGCGACGCCGACGCCCTCAAGAAGAAGTACCAGAAGCACTATTTCTCCGGCCAGACCCTCCAGGGGGCCCACTTCGACGGGCACCAGAAGAAGCGCCGGCTGAAGACCTTCGAAGCCTGATCCATCCCGGCCCGATCGGTCAACCGATCGGGCCGGGAGGGAGGCCCGGTTCAGATCGCGACCGGCTTCTTGAGCGCGCGTCGGACGGCGACGAACTGGCCGGCGTGCATCATCGGGTGGCCGCCGCCCATCATGTTCAACGCCTCGCCGACGGTCGGGCAGAACGCCCGCATCCGCTCGGGGCCGGGCGCGTCGAGGTCGGCGTCGCTGAGCGACTCCAGGACCGCCCGGGTGGCGTCCCGCTGGGCCTTCCACAGCGCCAGATATTCGTCCTTCTTGTGGAACTTGGAGGCGTCGTCCGAGGTGGCCGCTTCCTTGCTATGCTGGGCGTCGAACCCCTCGGGGAGGGCCGGGCAGGTGCCGGGTTTGATCGCCTCGATGATGTTGCGCTCCGAGGAGATCAGGTGGCCCATCTGCCAGGCGATCGTGTTCATCCCCTCGACGGGCCGCTTCAAGAACGCGGCGTCGTCGAGGTCTTCCAGGTACTTGCCGATCATCATGTCGGCCAGGTCGATCGACTGGCGGATCGCTTGCTTCGCGTGCATCGGATTCCGGCCTCGCTGGCGAGTCGTGGAGAGAGGGCGACCCCGGACGGCCCGGGGCCGGTGATGGGATCTCAAATCGGAAATCTCCGATTAGAGATCGGGGATACGGTTTCAATCGGTCAGCGCGCGGCGGTCGACGACGGCGATGGATCGAAGTCGGCGATGAAGAGCTGGCTCTTCCTGTCCGAGGTCCGGCCGCTGGAGGTCCACAACAGCTTCTTGCCGTCGGGCGAGAAGACGGGCAGGCCGTCGAACCCCTCGCGGAAGGTGATCCGCTCCTCGGCTCTGGTGTCGACGTCCATCAGGTAAAGCTCGTAGTTCTGGTGGCCGTGGCGGCTGGTGGCGTAGATGATGTGCCGGTTGTCGGGGTGGAAGTACGGGCCCCAGTTGACGAACTCGTTGTCGGTCAAGGCCCGCTCGGCGGTCCCCTCGGTGTTGTTGATGTAAACCTGAAGGTTGTCGTTCCCCTTGCGGTCGCTCCGGTAGAGGATGCGCTTGCCGTCGGGCGAGAAGAACGGGCCGCCGTCGTAGCCCTTGCTGTGGGTGATCCGGCGAGGGTTCTTGCCGTCGGCGTCCATGATGTAGATCTCGGCGTCGCCGTCGCGGAACGAGGTGAAGACGATCCGCTTGCCGTCGGGCGAGTAGCTCCCCTCGGCGTCGTAGCCTGGCGAGTCGGTCAGTCGGACGAGGTTCTTGCCGTCGGGATCGGCCCTGAAGATGTCCATGAAGGGGTCGAAGTCCCACCTATAGCTCGCCCCGCTCCGGCTGTAGGCCGGCCCCTTGGGCGCGGCGGGCTCGGCCGTCCCGGAGACGATCGCCGGGTCTAGGTGCGACGACCCGAACAGGATCGACTTGCCGTCCGGGTGGTAGAACGAGCAAGTGCACTTCCCCTTGCCGGTGCTGACCAGTTTCGGGACGGCGTCGGGTTCGAGGTCGGCGGTGAAGATCTGGTAATCGTCCTCGTTCGGCCTGGGCAGGTGGAAGATCGACTCGGGCGTGTGCGGGACCGCCTGGAAGATGATCCCCCGGCCGTCGGGGCGGAAATACCCCTCGCCCGCCTTGGCGAATCCGTAGGTCACCTGGCGGATGTTCTTGAGGTGCTTCGACTCGGCGAGGTCGGCCTCGCGGGTGTCCGGCGGCGCGGGGGGCTGGGCGATCAGGAGCGCGGCAAGGGCCATCTGGGCGAGCATGAGGGAAGGGCTCCGTCTCCGAAGGTTCGACGATCGAGGGACGGCCTTTCCGCCGGCCGGCCTCCCGTGCCGCACTTTCCGCCGAAGGTCGATCCGCCTAGTATAGGGCCGACCCGACCCCTCGCCAATGGGTCGGGCGCGACTCGTCCGTGGCGCCTCCTGGGGACAATCCCGCCCGTGAAGATCTATACGAAGGCCGGCGACGACGGCACCACCGGCCTGCTCGGCAGCGGCCGGGTGAGCAAGGATGACCCGAGGATCGACGCCTACGGCACGGTCGACGAGCTGAACGCCCTGCTCGGCGTGGCCCGGTCCGCCGGCGGCCTCGACGCCGACCTCGACGCGATGCTCGCCCGGGTCCAGGACGAGCTCTTCGCCGTCGGCGCCGCGCTGGCCGACCCCAACCCGGCGGGACGGTTCCACAACGCCGTCTCCGGGGACCTCGCCGGCCGGCTCGAAGCCGCGATCGACCGCCTCGAAGCCGACCTGCCGCCCCTCACCCGCTTCATCCTCCCGGGCGGCTCGCCCGCCGCCTCGCAGATCCACCTGGCGAGGACCGTCTGCCGGAGGGCCGAGCGGCTGGTCGTCCACCTCGGCCGACAGCCGGGCGTCGACGTCCCCTCCGATCTGGTCACTTACCTGAACCGCCTGAGCGACTTCCTGTTCGTCCTGGCGCGGGCGGTGAACCATCGCTCGGGCGTCGAGGACGTCCCCTGGTCGGGGCTCTGACATGGATCTCCGTGGCAAGACCGTCCTGATCACCGGAGGTCGGCGCGTCGGGGGCTACCTGGCGAGGATGCTCGCCGACCGGGGCATGAACGTCGCGCTGACGTACCACACGAGCCGCGACGCGATCGAGCGGACCGTCGCCGAGATCGAGGCCGCCGGGGCGAGTTCCCTCGCCGTCGCCGCCGACCTGGCCGATCCCGCCCAGGCCGAGGCCGCCGTCGGGCGTGTGGTCGAGCGGTTCGGCCGGCTCGACGCGCTCGTGAACATGGCGAGCATCTTCCGCAAGACCCCGTTCCGGTCGCTCACCCCGGCGGACTTCGACGCGATGATCGCGGCGAACCTGGCCGCCCCCTACCACGCGGCCGTCGCCGCATCAAGGCAGATGCTCGGCCAGCCTGACAACGAGGCCGGGCTGAGGGGCAAGATCGTGAACGTCGGCGACTGGTCGACCGAACGCCCTTACAAGGACTATCTTCCGTATATCGTCGCCAAGGGAGGCCTGACCACGATGACGCTGGCCCTGGCCGTCGAGCTGGCGCCGCACGTCGCGGTGACGATGGTCCAGCCGGCGATGATCGAGCCGCCGCCCGGGATGTCCGCCGCCGATCGCGCGGCGGTCGTCGCCGCGACGCCGCTCGCCCGGGAGGGGACGGCCGGCGACGTCAACCGTCTCATCGTCTACCTCCTCGAAGGCACCGATTACGCCACCGGGGCCTGCTATCGGGTCGACGGCGGCCGGTTCCTGGGCGTCGACCCGGTCGGGGATGCCTGAAGTTGAAATTTCGACACACATGAACGACGGTATGTTAAAACGTGAACCCGCCGGGCGATAATTTTTCGAAACACTGTAAATTCACTTGCATGTTATCGTGGTCCTGCCGAAAATCCTTCAGTCTCGCCGCATTTCGAGGCTTGCTCGAAAGAACAGCCGAGACTCGCCGAGGACGGTAGAATTGGACATTCCGTCATAGGTAGTCCGCGAAGGTTGGTCCTCGCCGCGCGGTTTCCCTCCCGCCGACCTCTCCCCTGCCCGGGACGCCACGGCTTCCCGTCGCTCCCTCACTTTCCCCGCCCCGGAGTCCTGCCGATGCCGATCCGTCGACGACGCCCTGGTTTCACGCTGATCGAGCTGCTGGTCGTGATCGCGATCATCGCGGTCCTGATCGCGCTCCTTTTGCCCGCCGTTCAGGCGGCGCGCGAGGCGGCCCGCCGCAGCCAGTGCGTCAACAACCTCAAGCAGATGGGCCTGGCGGCGATGAACTTCGAGTCGAGCAACGGCCAGCTCCCGCC
>JAJYDH010000299.1 GCA_021777685.1 Planctomycetota bacterium
CGTCCACGGTCCTCGACCCCTCTCCCCAACCCTCTCCCACAAGGGGAGAGGGAGTCAGAAAGACCGCCCTCGACGTCGTTTATGGCTCGTTCAACGGTATTGGGACGCGAAGCGTCCCCTACGAACTCCAAAACCGAGAGGGGCACCCGGAAAGCCCTGCCCAAGGGAAAAGACCATGTTATCGGGCCGGCATCCTTCGCGAATATAAGCAAGGACGGGACATCAACGCGACTCGGCGAACCATCGGCCGAGCCGGCGGAGCCCCTCGTCGATCGAGACGGTCGGCCTGTAGCCGAGGTCTCGGCGTGCGGCTTCGATGTTGTACCAGTGGGAGGTGGAAAGCTGCTGCACGAGGAACCGGGTCATCATCGGCTCGCCCGGGAGCCGGAACGTCCGATGCGCGGATTCCAGCAGGGCCCCGGCCAGCCGGGCGACCGTGGGCGAGACCGTGCGCCTGACCGGCGGCAGTCCGGCGGCTCGGAGGATGCCGTCGATGAGCAGCCAGAGCGGCCACGGGTCGCCCTGCGAGATGAAATACGCCCGACCCGACACCGGCGAGCTGGGCGCCAGCCGGTCGGCGGCCAGGAGGTGCGCGAGCGCGGCGTTGTCGATGTAAGTCGAGTCGACCAGGTTGGTTCGATTGCCGATCCGGCGGAGCCTGCCCGCCCGGGCGCGGGCGACGATCCGGGGGATCAGGTGGTTGTCCCCCGGACCCCAGATCAGGTGAGGACGGAGGGCGACGGTCGCCAGTTTGGCTTTGTCTTGGCCCAGGACGATCCGCTCGGCCTCGGCCTTGGTCTCGGGATAGGGCGCGTCGTAGTGGTCGGGGTACGGCAGCGACTCGTCGACCCCTTCGAGGTCCCCCCCGCCGTGGACGACGCTCGGCGAGCTGGTGAAGACGAGCCGGCCGACGCCCCGCGAATGGCACGCGTCCACCACATTCTGGGTTCCTCTGACATTCGCGCGGATGAACTCCTCGCGAGGGCCCCAGAATCCCGCCTTCGCCGCGACGTGAAAGACGACGTCAACCCCCTCGACCGCCCGGAGCACCGAGTCGCGATCGGCCACGTCGCCCCGAATCGTCTCGACGCCGAGGGCCCGCAACTCGGGATAGTCCCCCCGGGCCAGGCTCCGGACCGAGTCGCCCCGTTCGGCCAGTTGCCGGACGATCGCCCCGCCGAGGAACCCGCCGCCGCCCGTCACCAGCGCCTTCACTTGGTTTGCCTCGCGGCCCAGAGGGCCAGCTTCTCTCGGAAGATCTTGGCGTTGTGGCGGATGTCGACCGGGAACGACGGGTGGCGGAGGAAGGTGGCGATCCCGCGGGTGATTGGGTTCGTCTGGGAGAGGGCCCGCAACTCGTCGCGAACCCGATCCCACTCCCCGCGTCCCACGGTCGGCTTCGTCTCAACGCAGAGGATTGGCTTCGCCTTTCCCGGCGGACCCACGCCCACCAGCGCCGTCCGCGCGACGTCCGGGTGGACGTTGAAGACCCCCTCACAGGGGTCCGTAAACAGAGTGCCGGATTCGGTTTGCACCCGATGCGACTTCCGCCCGCAGTACCAGATACGGCCTTGCTCGTCGCGCCGGCCGAGGTCGCCCATCCGGTGCCAGAAGCCGCCCGAGGCCGGGTCGTCGATCTTGGCCAGGGCCGTCGCCTCGGGCCGGTTGAAGTATGACCGGGTGACGACCGGCCCCTTGACCACGATCTCGCCGACCTCGCCCTCGGGCACCAGAAGCTCATCCGACCAGGCCGAAATGGGTTCGTCCTGGATTCGGATCAGCTCGGCCCGCATCCCCTCGACCGGCCGGCCGACGCAGACCCCCTCGCCCCGGTCGGTCGCGTGCCGGGTCTCGCCCAGGATCTCGTCCGAGCCGATCGAGCAGACCGGGAGGGACTCGGTCGCCCCATACGGTGTGTAAATTTGGACATCAGGTTCGAGCAGGTCCGCGAACGTCTCCAGGACCCTCGCCGGGACCGGGGCACCGGCCGAGATGACCCGGCGGAGGGTCGGCAGCTTGAAGCCGTGTGCTTTCCCATGATCCCCAACCCGTCGGATCAGCGCGGGCGAGCCGAAGAGGTTCGTCACGCCGAAGTCGTCGATGGCCTCGAAGATCCGGGCCGGGTTGACCTGTCCGGGCCGGGTGGCGTCCATCTCGGGGACCACGCAGGTCATGCCCAGGATCGGGCCGAAGAGGGCGAAGAGTGGGAAGGTGCAGAGGTCGACCTCGCCGGGCCGGATGTCGTAAGTCTTTCGGAGCAGATCGATCTGGGCGTGAAAGATCGCGTGGGTGTAGACGGCCCCTTTGGGGACGCCGGTGCTCCCGCTGGTGAAGAGGATGGCGGCGGTGTCGTCGGGGGCGGCCGGGGCCGGGATCGGGACGTCGACCGAGTCCAGGTAATCCCGCTCATAACAATCGAGCCACCCCCCTGGCCAGCCGGGATCGATCGTGACCGTGGTCTTGACCGTCGCCTTGCCCCAGCCCAACAGCCGGCGCGCGACCTGAGCTTTGGAGATGCCGATGAAGGCGTCGGGCCGGGCCTCGGCCAGGCAGGGGCCGAGGTTCTTGATCCCCAGGCCGGGGTCGACCAGCACCGGGACGATGCCGGCCTTGAAGAGGCCGAAGGTGAGGGCGAAGAAGCTCAGGCCCGGCTTGACCATCAGGACGGCGCGGGAGCCCGGCCCGATCCCCTTGGCCCGGAGCCCGGCCGCGGCCAGGTCGCTCATCTCGTCGAGCTGGCGGAAGGTCCAGTGGACGTGCCGGGCCAGGCCCGCCCGATCCCGGCCGCTCGGGGCCAGGACGGCCAGGGCGTGCGGCCGGTCGCGGGCCATCGCGGTCAGGCCGGCGGCGATGTTGGCGCTGGCCGATTCCACGCCGGTCATCCGACCTCCCGGAGCACCGGATGGGCCGCGAGAAACCGCTCGACCAGCGGGATGATCCGGTCGCCCGCGTCTTCGAGGACGTAATGGCCGCAGTCGGCGAAGGGGTGGACCTCGGCCTTCGGGAACCGGCGGGTCCACTCGTCGAGGAAGTGGCGGTCGAAGACGAAATCCTTCAGGCCCCAGGCGATCAGCATCGGGACGTCGGCGAACAGGGGGAGTTTCTCGGCCGTCTCGGCGACGATGTCGTAACCCCGGTCGCCCGGCCCGAGCGGGATGTCCTGGACGAACCGGAGGGTCGCGATCCGGTTGGCCCACGAGTCATAAGGGGCGGTGTAGGCGTCGCGGAGTTCCTTGGACATCGGCCGACGCTTGCAGCCGACCCGCGCGGCGATCGCGGCGAAAGCATTGTGGCCCCGGACCAGCCAGGCCCCGAGCCGGGTGTTCCGGCAGACCCACAGAGGCCAGGGGAAGGGTTTCGACGCCGGGAGCGGGAAGGCCGCCGTGTTGAGGATCACCAGCCGGGCGATCCGCTCGGGGTGCCTGGCGGCGTAGGCCATGCCGATCATCCCGCCCCAGTCGTGGACGACCAGCGTGATCCCCCGGTCGACTTCGAGGTGATCCAGGAGCGCCTCAAGGTCGTCGACCCGGCTCTTGAGCGTGTAGGCATATTTCGAGTCGTCCGGCTTATCGGACATGCCACAGCCGATGTGATCCGGCACGATCGTCCGGTACGAGCCCTTCAGGGCCTCGACCAGATTTCGGTAATAGAACGACCAGGTCGGATTGCCGTGGATCATCACCACCGGCTCGCCCGCCCCTTCATCGAGATAGTGGAGGCGGAGGCCATCGCGGTCGAAGTTTTGGCCGCGGTGGTTGAGGAGCAGGAAGGCGTCGAGAGTGGGGTTGAGCGACCTGATCATACTCACCACTCCACGCCGAGCATCAGGCAGTTCAGGCCCGAGCCGATCCCGAGCAGGCCCACGCGGTCGCCGGCCCTGAGGAAGTCGCGCTCCTCGGCCATCGCGGCGGTGAGGGGGAGCGAGACGGTGCCGATGTTCCCGAGGTGGGTGTACGTCGAGAACTCCTTCTTCATGTCGATCCCGAGCGAGTTCAGCACGGTCGACCGGTGGCTAGACCCGACCTGGTGGCAGATGACCTTGTCGACCTGCTCCTCGCGCCAGCCGAGCTTGCGGAGGAACGCCTTCCAGGTCTTGTGCCCGAGCTCGACCCCGTGCTTGAGCACGGCGATCGAGTCGGTCGCCATGAACTGGTGGAATTGCGAGGGGGCGAGGGAGTTCAACGCCTCGAACCCCCACCGGCAGAGCGAGTGGAACTGCGGGGCATTCTGCGTGACGCCGCCGACCAGCCTCCGCCGCTTCGGCCCGGTGAACGAGCCGTCGGTCAGGATCACCGCCACCGCGCCCGAGCCGCCGGTCAGGGTGGCCAGCGAGTCCTTGAACGTGTCCATCGACCGGGCCTTGAGCATCTTCTCGATGGCGATGTCGTTGATCTCGCGCGAGGTCTCGCACGAGACGACCATCCCGGCCCGGATCTGCCCCAGCTCGATCCGGTTGGCGATGTCCACCATCCCGTTGAGCACCCCCAGGCAGGCGTTGCTCAGGTCGTAGATCGCCGCGCCGGTGCCGACCCCGACCTTCGCCGCGACCCGGCAGGCCGTGGCCGGCTCCAGCAGCTCCCGGCAGACCCCCGCGTAGATCAGGACGTCGATGTCGGCCGGCCGGACCGAGGAGCCGCAGAGCGCGTGCTTCGCCGCGGCGGTCGCCCCCTCGGAGATCGGGTAGCCGGGGTCCCACCACCGACGCTCGACGATCCCGGTCAGCGATTCGAGCTGGCCTCGGGGGATGCGCAGGGCGTCGTAGACCCCCTTGAGCCGGCCCTCCAGCTCGTCCGACGTCACGACCACCGGCGGCAGTTCGTAGCCGATGGCCTCGATGAAAACCCTCGAATATCGCATCGCCTTGCTATCCGATCAGCCTGAGCGTGAAGTCGTTCATCTGGTAGATGACCCGGCCGTCGACATCGAGAAAACCATCTGCCTTGATCCACCGGCCGGCGTCGTCGATCTCGGTGACGGCCGCCCGGACGGTGACGAGGCGGTCGGTTGGCAGGATCTGCCCTCGGTAGGTCCACCGATGGAGGTCGCCCACCCCGACCGACTCGAACCGGGCTCCCGGCCGGGCCCCCCACCGCTCTCCCGCTACCACTTTAAGGAGTTGCTGGAAGGATTCCAAACCCAGAGATCCCGGGCAGACCGGATCCTGGTGGAAATGGGCCTCGAAGAACCACTCGGCCGGGTCGACCAGCTTCGTCCCCAGGATGAACCCCAGCCCGTGCGGGCCGCCCTCCGGATGGTACGCCTCGACCCGGTCGATCATCCCCCACCGCCGGTCCGGGAACGGTGAGACGTCCGGGTAGGCGAAGGATTTGCCCCGCCCCGGCCCCGGCTCGGACCAGAGGGCCGCGTCGCGGATGCCGACCTGGTTCGCCAGCGCGGCCTTGCTGAAGAAGCCGAAGGTCGTCTCCCCCCTGTACACGGGACGGCCCGAGGCCCACATCTCGAAGTCGTATTGCTGGATGATCATCCCGCCCGACTTCGAGACCCGGGTCAGGGTGCTCGCCGTGGTCAGGGTGCCGATGTCCCGGCCGATCGGTTCGAGCTGGACGGCCGAGCCGCCGAGGTTCCGGAACGAGAGGTCGACGTCGCTCGTCAGGGCCGAGCCGACGTAGGCCGCCAGCCAGCCGCAGGGCTGGAGGGCCGTCTCCAGGAGGACCGCGAACGGCATGACGTCCTGGCGGTCGGCCTCGAAGTACCAGGCGTCGGGCGGGACGTCGTACTCGGCGACCGCCCGGGAGCCGGCGACCATCTTCCAGGGCTCGCCCGAGACCTCGACCACCCGGTCGAGGAACTGGTACGGAGGGCCCGGGAGCCGTGCGATGACCCGCCCCTCGTCGAAGATCCGGTAGGGCTCGCCGAACGCCTCGGAGGGCCTGCCGATCGCGAAGGCCAGGATGCGGGAGGTGTCGTAGAGGGCCGGCCTCGCGGCCGATTGCCCCGACTTCGCCCAGATCCGGGCCAGCGTCTCGCGGTCGAGCCCGGTCATCCGGAGCGTCATATCGGTGATCTCGACGATCGGCCTGCCGTCGGCGAGCATGAGGGCGTCGCAGATCACATAGGGCTCGGGCCGGAAGCCGATCTCCTTGAGCGTGACCTCATACGTCACGGTCCTGGTCGACTCGATCACCTGCCCCCGGCACTTGAGCCGGCTCGCCACGCCCGGGACCGGCTGGCAGGCCACCTGACCGGCCTCGCCGATCCAGCCCATCCGGATCAGGAAGACCCGGAGCGTGTGCAGGCAGCACTCGTACATGAGCGTGCCGGGCATGACGCGGTCGTCGACGAAATGGCAGGTCATGAACCAGTCGTCGGGGCGGATATCGGCCTCGCCCCGGATCAGCCCCAGGCCGAACCGGCCGCCGGCCGGGTCGATCAGGGGGACGCGATCCACGAGCCGCATCAGGCCGCCCGGCAGTCGCGCCGGCTCATGGAGGTTGAGCCCGCCGAAGGCCGGGCCGAACGCCCCGACGAGGTCGCCCCGGCGGAGGGCCTCGACCTGGCCGTCGTCCAGCGATTCGACGGCCATCGGCACCGGCGGCTCCCAGTCGTCCGGCCGGATGCCGGGCATCGGTCGGAGGTCCAGCGCGGTCTTGACGATCCCCTGCCCCGCCGCCAGCGCCTCGGCCGTGAAGAAGCCCGCGCAGCCGTCCCGCATCGACATCAGGGGGCGGCCGTCGACCGTCGCCTCGAACCGGAACCGGAACAGCCGCGAATCCCCCTGGCGGAAGAAGCCGTCGACGGCGATGTCGTAGCGGATCACCTCGCCGGGCCGGGGAAGCTCGTCGTGGAACACGACCACTGCATCCAGGAGCCGGTAGACCGCCAGCCCCTTCGTCTCGAAGTCGACCCCCAGGTACGCCGAGAGGAACAGGTCGGCCTGGCCCGCCTCGACGGCCACGCAGGTCGGGATGCGCCCGCCGTCGAGATACCACCCGTCCGGCAAGACGTCATGCTCGGTGACGACTCGCCCCGTCGTCATCGAACGGGGCTCGCCCTCGATGGTCATGATCCGGTCGACCAGCATCAGGGGCTCGTCGGGGAGCCGGACCCGCGTGGGATGGGCGTCGATCGCGGCGAACTCCTCGCCGAGGACGTCGCCGATCCGCCCGACGGCGAATTCCAGGCAGCCCGCGCGATCGAGGGCCGGACCTGGGCTGACCTCTAGCAAGTCTCTGGCCCCCTCTCCCCTCGCGGGAGAGGGTTGGGGAGAGGGGGCCGTGGCATGACCAGCGGGCGCGGACGAAGCCACCGGCTGTCCTCGAAGAGATGGGGACATCAAGCGAACATCATCCGACCCGCCGCCCCGGCCCTCCCCCGCAAGTGGGGAGGGAGTCGGAAAAGATCCGGAATCCAGGAGGGGGCCCGTCCCGCCCTCGGCCAGCCTCCCGATCAACTCCATCTGGAACGCGATCTGCCGGGCCAGGGCATCGCCGATCCCTCCCGAGACCTGGAGGAACGCCCGGTGCGCCCCTCCCCTGGCCGTCTCGGTCGCGAGGACCTGGCGGCGGAGCGGGTCGGCGGCGAGCAGGGCGGCGAGGTCGGACACCGGGGAAGGCTCCCAATCCGGGCGAGGGGTCGATTCATGGTCCTTGGAGTGCGGGAGCTTGCTCCCGCTTTGCCCGGCGGAGCTTGCTCCGCGAGCTGACGTCGCATCGGGGGTCGGGCTCGGAGCAAGCTCCTCGGAGAAAGGCGGGAGCAAGCTCCCGGACTCCAAAGGGCTTCGCCCCGGAAAGATCGATCGGCCGGGCCCCTGCGTCAGGACGGGCGTTGGGAGCGGAATCCATCCCGGATCGATCCCGAACGGCCGCCCGCCGACGATGACGCGGAGGGTCTTCGGCGTCTGGACCTCCGGCCGTCCCTCCCGCCCATAAAGGGACGCCAGGTCGACCGGATAACGCTCGGCGATCAGCCGGCCGAGCACGGCGAGGAACGCGGCGACCGGCTCGCGGTCGTCGGGGCAGGCGGCAACGGCTAGGTGGGGCTCTCCCTTCAGGATGTCGCCGATCATCCGGGTGCAGGAGCCGCCAGGGCCGACCTCGACGAAGGCGCGGACCCCGTCCTCATACGCCCGTCGGACGACGGCCGGGAAGTCGACCCCG
>JAJYDH010000300.1 GCA_021777685.1 Planctomycetota bacterium
GGACGGCTGTGCTAGCGTGATTCCTCTGAAAAGGCGGGTGGCATCCCACGCCGGCCGGGTTCGCCCGGTCTCTCCCCCGCCCTCGCATCTGGCCCCTTCGGCTCGACCGGACGTCCGAACGGCCTTTCTGGGCCGTCCCGGACCCCCCAGGAGATAGATCGCATGGCGAAGATCCAGGCCGTCTGGGCGCTCGACATCGGCCAGTCCGCCCTGAAGGCTCTGAAGCTCGGGCCGGGCGAGACGCCCGACCAGGTCGTGGCCGAGGCGTTCGACTTCGTCGAATACCCGAAGATCCTCAGCCAGCCCGACGCCGACCCCGAGACGCTCGTCTCGGAGGCGCTGGGGACGTTCCTCGACCGCAACGACCTGAAGGGCTGCAAGGTCGCGATCGCCGTGCCCGGCCAGGCCGGGCTGGTGAAGTTCATCAAGCTCCCGCCGGTCGAGAAGAAGCGCATCCCGGACATCGTCAAGTTCGAGGCCCGCCAGCAGATCCCCTTCGCCCTGGAAGAGGTCGTCTGGGCCTACCAGCAGATCGGCGAGAAGGACAAGGGCGAGGCGGCCGAGGAGGACGAGTTCGCGTCGGTCGAGGTCGGCCTGTTCGCCATGAAGCGCGACCAGATCAACCGGGCCATCGCGCCGTTCCGGACCGCCGGGATCGAGATCGACGTCGTCCAGATGGGGCCGATCGCCCTCTACAACTATATTACCTTCGACCAGCTCAAGGGATCGGACCTGAAGGGCTCGATCGTCCTGCTCGACATCGGGGCCGACAACACCGACCTGATCATCAGCGACGGCACCCGGATCTGGCAGCGGAACGTGCCGATCGGCGGCAACCACTTCACCCGGGCCTTGACCAAGGAGCTGAAGCTCACCTTCGCCAAGGCCGAGCACCTCAAGCGGAACGCCACCAAGGCCCCCGACCCCAAGGCGGTCTTCACCGCGATGCGGGGGATCTTCAACGACTTCGCCAGCGAGGTCAACCGTTCGATCGGCTTCTACTCGAGCGTGAACCGGCAGGCCAAGATCATCAAGGTCGTGGGCCTGGGCAACGGGTTCAAGCTCCCGGGCCTCCAGAAGTTCCTCCAGCAGAACCTCAACGGCCTGGAGGTCGAGAAGCTCGAGGAGTTCACCAAGCTGGCCGGCGACGAGGTCAAGGGCGCCCCCCAGTTCGTCGAGAACCTCCCCTCGTTCGCCGTCTCCTACGGCCTGGCCTTGCAGGGCCTGGGCCGGAGCCAGCTCCGCACGAACCTCCTGCCGCCCGAGGTCGAGCAGGTCCGCATCCTCCGCCGGAAGAAGCCCTGGGCCCTGGCCGCCTCGGCCCTGCTGATGCTCGGCTTCTCGGCGCTCTTCCTGGGCGACTGGAAGTCGTACGCCGCGGTGGTCAACGAGCCGTTCAAGGAGGCCGTCGACCGGGCCAAGAGCGTCAGCAACAAGGGCTCCGGCTTCGCCAGCTCTTACAGCACGGCCAAGGGCGAGTTCGAGACCAAGCTCAAGGAGGGCAAGTCGCTGATCATCTCCGACGAGCAGCGGGCGACCTGGCCCAAGTTCCTCAAGGTGATCAACGAGCACCTGCCCGACCCGGCCGCCGAATACCATCTCGACCCGGCCATCCCCCGGAACATCCCCGAGCTGGACCGGCTCCGCATCCACGTTGACAAGATCAAGCCGGTCTACCGGGCCGACGTGGCCGCCGGCTGGTTCACCGCGCTCCCCGAGGCCGCCAAGTCGACGCTCCACCCGCTCGACCGGAAGGAGCCCCCCACGGGCGAAGGCTGGATCATCCAGCTCCTCTGCCATCACTACAACCCCACGCCGACCGTCGAGGAACGCCGGCTGCCCGAGGCGCAGCGACGTTCGTTCGGCCCCTACAACTACATCATCCAGAAGGTCCTCCCCCGGTTCCAGGGGGCCGACCTCCGCGCCCTGGGCGTCCACCACGCCGCGCTGACCTGGAAGGTCTCCGACACGAGCTGGACCGCCGACAAGGGGGCGGCCGGCAACGGCGCCGGCTCCGTCGCGACCCTCCTCGATCGCGCGACCGCCCCCGTCGCCGCCGCCACCGGAGGCCCGGGAGGCCCGGGAGGCCCGCCCGGCATGGGCATGTCGCCCGGCATGGGCATGTCGCCCGGCATGGGCATGTCGCCCGGCATGAACATGGGCATGGGCCGGCCCGGCATGATGATGCCCGGCATGGGGATGCCCGGCATGGGGATGGGGATGGGCGGCACGGCCGGCGCGGATGCCAAGAAGCTGGTGACGCAGACCCGGACCGACTTCCTGATCCAGTTCATCTGGCAGCCTCCCACGGCCGAGAAGCCCCCCAAGCCGACCGAGGAGATCCGCAAGGCCCTGGCCGAGGCCGAGAACGACCCCAAGAACCGCGACGTGATCGCCGCCTATGACCCGACCAAGCTCGAAAAGCAGCTCGAAGAGGAGTCGATCAAGGGCTCCGCGACGAAGGTCCAGGCCGAGGCGATGAAGTCGGGCGTCCCGACCGCGGGCCCGGGCGCCCCGGCGGTCGTCCCCAACCCGGGGACTGTCCCCGCCCCGGGCCGCTGAGGCACTCGCCCGAGATCGCTCACACGTCAGCCGGGCGGGCGGACCAGGCCCGCCCGGCATCCCCCGAGACCTCGAATCACCCGCGTCAAAGGCGCCCTCGACCATGGATCAACTCAAGGACTTCCTGAGACAGTGCGTCAAGTATCGGTTCTGGATCGCCTTCGGCGTCTCGCTCCTGCTCCCCATGATCGGCTATTTCGTGGGGGTCGGGCCGATCGTCGAGGCGACGAACAAGCGCGAGGGCGAGATCAAGGCCGCCAAGGGTGACATCGGCAAATACACCTCGCCCGGGATCGTCAACGGGCAATATCAGCCGATCGTGGCCGCCAAGAAGGAGGCGCTGACCAAGGACGTCGACGCGACCTGGCGGAAGCTCTTCACCCTCCAGGAGCCGCTCCTGAAGTGGCCCGAGGTCGTCGAGGAGCGGTTCCGCAAGTGGGGCCGGAAGTACCCCTCGGACGTCGACCGCCTGAAGGTGTCGGCGACGATCGTCGACTACACCATCGCCTATCCCGGCTTCATCACCCGCGTCTACAAGACCTTCAAGCCGTTCAACTTCGAGGACGGCACCGGGATCGTGGTCGCCCCCGACGAGGCCGCGCTCATCAAGCCGGACCCGACCTTCCTGCCCGACACCCCTCCCGATTTCAGCAAGGTCCGAGCCGAGCAGGAGCGGCTTTGGGTCGTCACGGCGCTGCTCGACGTGATCGCCAAGGTCAACGACGGCGCGGGCGCAAAGGACTGGGACGGCGCGATCATCAAGCAGATCAACGAGCTGGTGGTCGGGTCCCCGATCGCCCAGGATCAGAAGTCGCTCGCCAAGGGGGAGACCCTCGCCCCCGCCGACCCTCTCCTCCCCGAAGGCGCCGCCGCGCCGCCGCCCCCCCCGACGACCCCGGCCCCCGGCGGCCCCGAGACGGCCGGGATGCCGGCCATGGGCGCGGGCGCCACCAAGTCGGAGGGGGTGTACTATCTCAAGACCGAAGGCCAGCTCCAGTACAAGATCCTCCCGGTCATGATGAAAGTGCTGGTCGACCAGGCCAAGCTCCCGGACTTCCTCGTCGGCCTGGAGAATTCCCCCATGACGATCCAGGTCATGGAACCCGAGATCTCCAAGCCGCTGGTGGCCGTCGTCAAGCCCGTCAAGTATGCCGACAAGAGCACCTTCGGCATGGGTGGGATGGGCGGCATGGGCGGGGGCGAATACGGCATGACGATGCCGAACATGTACAACCCCATGATGATGAATCGCAACAACTCGGCCGGGCCCAACATGTCGTCGCGGGGGATGGACGTGTCGTCGTACATGATGGGCGGCTCGGGCAAGGCCGCCGCCGCCCCCAAGAAGGGCACCGACATCCGGGGCGTCAACAAGGCCGAAGAGCGGAAGGCCAACATCGCCAAGGATGCGGCCAAGCCCAAGGCCGAGCCCAAGGCGAAGCTCGACCAGTACTACAATGTCATCGAGGTGACGGTCTACGGCCAGGCCCGCTTCTACCTCGCCCCCCCGCCCCCGCCCGAGGTCCCGCCCTCGGTCGCCACGACCCCGGCCGTCCCCGAGCCCGCCCCGAAGCCCGAGGATGCCGCCAAGAAGGACGAGCCTGCCAAGGCCGAGGACGCCGCCAAGAAGGACGAGCCTGCCAAGGCCGAGGACGCCGCCAAGAAGGACGAGGCCCCCAAGGCGGAATCGCCCAAGGCCGAGGCTCCCAAGGCGGATGTGCCCGCGCCCGAAGCTCCCAAGGGCGATGCTCCCAAGGCCGATGCCCCGAAGCCCGACGCCCCCAAGGCGGACGCCCCCAAGGCGGACGCCCCGACCCCGAAATCGTGACCATTCCAGAGCGTTGAGAGAGACCCGGGGGCGGGCTCGGTGCCCGTCTCCGCCCGCGGATTCGTTGGGAGGGGTGCATCCACCATGGCTAACGCGTCGGCCGACAAGCTCAAGAATTTCGGGATACGCCACGGCGAGAAGGTCGTTGTCGGCCTGACGGCCGCCCTCTTCGTGGTCTTCGCCGCGCTCTCGTTCGTCAAGCCGACGATCGACATCAAGCCCGACGAACTCAAGACCGCCGCCGACAACGCGGACAAGAACCTCAGCCGCAAGCAGGACACCAAGGACATCCTGGAGAAGCTGGAGAAGGATGGCCTGAAGGACCCCGAGTTCGAGAAGGTCGTCGAGAACCAGATCGCCAACGCCCTGAAGCCGGGCGACTACCGCGCGAAGCTCGAATGGGTGACGCCCGAGCCGGGCGCCGGCCTGATCCGCGACCAGCCCGAGGTGATCGCCCCGACCGAGCTGGCCGCCTTCCCGGGGCGCGGCGGCATCCTGATGTATGCCCTCGACAACAAGGGCGAGCGGATCATCGACGCCGGCGACGACAAGGAGAAGAAGAAGCCGCCCCGCCGCAAGCGGGCCCCCCAGTCGTCCATGCCCTCTTACGGGCCGCCGGCGGGGATGGCCGGCCCGCCGCCCAAGGAAGACAATAGCCCCGAGGCCAAGCAGCGCAAGGCCCTCGAAGAGAAGCAGCGCAAGGAAGCCTTCGTCGGTAAGGTCGACCCCGCCAAGGACAAGGAGAAGGATCAGCCCGAGGCGGCCCCGCCCCAGGGACCCTGGAAGGAGGAGACCCACGGCAAGCGCTGGATCGTCATCACGGGCGTGATCGACAATGCCCAGATGATCAAGAACTGGCAGCTCGCCCTGAAGAACCCCGCCATCGCCTACCCGAACTACAAGCGGCTCGACGTCGAGCGGCGGACCCGGCAATCCGACGGCACCTGGTCCGACTGGGAGGCGATCGATCAGAACAAGAATTACGAGGTGCTCGACAATATCCCCGAGATTGACACCGAGTACGTCCCCGAGCCCCAACGCCCCGCCGCGCTCGTCGACCCCCTGCCCTACCTCCGCGCGGGTTACTGGAGCGGCGTGCACGTCGCCCGGCTGGTCCCGCCCGAAGTGCTTAACGCGCCCGCCCCGAGCACGGCGGCTCCCGGGGCGTCGGGGATGCCCGGCGCGGGGATGGCCGAGATGGGGCGGATGAGCGGCGCCCCTCCCCAGGGCTCCATGCCCATGCCGGGCAGTGAGATGGGACGGGGCATGAGCATGCCCGGGATGGGATCGACCGGGATGAGCGGAGCCTCCGGCGAGGCCGAGGAGATGAATTTCACGAAGCTCGACGCGCCGGAGCTGATGATCCGGTCGCTCGACTTCACCGTCGAGCCCAACACGACCTATCAGTTCCACGTCCGGATCGTGGTCGTCAACCCGAACAAGGACCACACCGACGTCAACCCCGGTGTCGATGTCGAGAGCAAGGAGCTCCTCGGCCCCTGGAGCGAGGAGACCGACCCCGTCATGATCCCGGCCGACGTCTCGACCTACGCCCAGGCCCCCGAGCCCACCACCCGCCGCGACGACTTGGTCGCCTTCCAGGTCATCAAGTGGGATCCCTCGACCGGCCAGACCGTGGTCAAGAACGACATCGCCGGCCCCGGCGAGCTGATCGGCGAGACCGGCTCGGTCCAGATGCCCTCCGCCGACGGCGGCGGCGCCAAGCCGACCCAGATCGACTTCAACAGCCACGCCGTGGTCCTCGACACCTACGGCGGCCGGCAGAGGATTCCCGATATCGGCGTCGAGCGGAATCCCTTCGAGGTCCCGGCCGTGGCGATGGTCGTCGAGCCCGACGGGTCGGTCGTGATCCGGAGCCAGGCCCGCGATAAGGCCGACGAGGTCCGCAAGGACATGGACGCCAACTATCATCAGGCCCTCAAGGACTCGGCCGAGGAGCGCAAGCCCGGCGGCGGCTCCTCGATGCCGGGCCCCGGCGGCAAGAAGAAGAAGAAGAAGAAACGTTGACCCCGGCCAGGACGATCGATCCGTCCGAATGACGGCCCCCGGCGGACCTCGCCGGGGGCCGTCTCCGCGCGCCGGAGGGTTGAAGGGGCCATCCGGTCCGGCCGGAATCCCGAAAAACCCCCTTGACCGGATTTTCGCCGCGATGTAAGACACCGCCTCGTCTTCTCCCCGTTCTCGATCGCCCTCCCCTCGACACACACCTCGACCCATCGGGCCGATCCCTGAGCACCGGGGAAGCCGCCGCGCCCTGTCCGGGGGCCGGCACGTCCGAAGCACCGGATTCACGTCTCCCGCCCCGGGGTTTTCGCAAGAAAGGCCGTCGCCAGGGAAGTCGGCGGTCATGCCCGGAAGCGGCGAAAGGAGGTCGCGTTGGGAAGCTTCAGAACGCTCACGATTCTCTTGACCCTCAGCGCCTGGGGGGTGGCCACGGAAGGCTCCCCCCCCGGCGACTCGGCCACGCCCACGGGCGCGTCGCCGCGAGCAAGCTTGCCCGCGCCCGCCGTCGAGTACCTCAAGGGCGGAATCCGCCTGTTCAATTCCGGTGACCAGGGCACTGCCGCCAAGTACCTCAAGGTGGCCAACGACTATCGCGACCAGCTCCAGCCCGGAGAGCAGGCCCAGCTCGACGACTTCCTGGCCAAGGTGAACCCGGCGCCGACCGACCCGGCCGTCCAGCCGGCGGCGACGCCATCCGCCTCGGCCCCGTCGGCCGGCCCGGCACCGGCCGGGGCGCCCCCATCGGGCCCGGCCACCGCGACGACGACGACCGCCCCGTCGTTCTCGGCCCAGCGGACCACGACCGACACCAAGCAGGAGGCCCGGTGGAAGCTCCAGGCCGCCCGCGAGGCGATGCGGATGGGCAACTACGACGAGGCCACCCGGATCGTCGCCGAGGTCCAGAAGATGAACGTCAAGTGGGGCCTCTTCGACGAGACCCCCGCCAAGCTCACCGAGGCGATCGCCAAGGCCCGTCCCAAGGCCGCCTCCGCCCCGACGCCCGGGACCCACGACAAGCGCCAGGCCCTGGCCAAGCTCAAGGAGGCCCGCACGCTCCTGGAGACCAACCAGTTCGAGCAGGCCGAGGCCCTCGCCCTGGAGGTCAACTCCTGGGGCTTCTCGTACAGCATGTGGGAGGACAAGCCCGCCAAGGTCGCCGCCGCCGCCCGGGCCCTCCGCAAGCGAGAACTGACGCGGGGGCTCCCCCCCAAGCTCCAGCCCAGCGGGACCACCTATGACTCGCTCGTGAGCGAGGCCCGGCACCTCGTGGCCGTCGGCAAGTACGACGAGGCCGCCGCCAGGGCCCGCCAGGCGATGGCCCTGAACGTGATCCCGGCGCTCACGGCCGACCGCGCCGAGACCGTGCTCAACGACATCGAGACCGCCAAGGCGCGGATGAACCCGGCAACCCCGCCGACCGCCCTCGCCTCGGCCGCCCCGGCCCCGAAGCCGACCGGGGATGAGCCGCCGAGCGTGATCGCCGAGCGTCAGGCCAACGACCTGCTGGGACGCGGCCTGACCGAGGCCGCCTCGGCGAAGTTCGTGGAGGCCGATCGCCTCAAGGCCGCCGAGATGGCCCAGCCGCCGGGGCCGCCCGCCGTCGCCTCGGCCGTCCCGGCGCCGATGCCGGCCCAGCCGCCGCTCGACCAGGCCGTCCAGCGGGTGACCGCCGACCCGGCCCCGGG
>JAJYDH010000301.1 GCA_021777685.1 Planctomycetota bacterium
GGGAACGACTCGACCTTCCCCCGCCGCGACCTGAGGAGGTCGGTGAAGGCGTGGCCGGGGATCAGCTCGACGTCCTCGGCGAACATGGTGAACAGGCAGCGCATGAGGAACTGGGCGACAGCCTCGGGCGCGTGGCCGGTCGCTTCGAGCGAGCGGGCGAGTTTGGCCAGCCTCTCGGCGACCTCGCGCGTGACCTTGGCGGAGCGCCGGCCGGGGTCGAGCGCCAGGGGGTCGGTCCAGACCAGGCGGAGCCGTTCGCGGACCTCATCCCGCGCCAGGTCGGCCAGGCTGATCCGGTGGCTCCGGGCGTCGGGGAAGGCGACGTAGGTCTTGCCGGACTTGGTGAAGTCGGCATAGGTCTCGATCGAGTGGCCGACGTCGACGACGACCAGGAACGGAGGCCAGCCGTCGGAGGGGGGCAGGGCCCGGGCGTACCGCTCGGCCTGGCCCTTGGCCTCGATCATGGCCGAGTCCCACCCGCGAGTCCCCCGGACGGCGGTGCCTCGCCGGGAGGCCCGGGGCAGTCCCAGGGCCTCGCCCGCCGGCTTCTCGCGGTCGCTCCCCTGCTTGGCCTCCAGGACGAAGCAGCCTCGCTTGTAGAGGTCGATCCAGTTGGTGGACTGGTGGTCGAAGCCGTCGTTGTAGATGACGGGGTGGTCGAAGACGTAGGAATTCTGGCCCGCGTCCGCCCGCGATGGCTCGGGCCGGCCGACGCCGAGGAGGTCGCAGAGCTCGCCAAGGAACAACTGGTAATTGGCGCGTTCAGCCGCCCCCGACTGCTCCCAGCGTCGGACGAACTCGGCAATCGAGGGGTCGGCGGCCATGCGGGGTCCTCGCGGCCTCGCGAGCGTGGACAGATCGGGACCGGACGGTTCCAGGATAGCTCAGGAAAGGCCGAGATGCCAGGATGTAGGGGCGGCGATTGGCAAGCGGGGTCCTGGCGTCAGACCATGCTTCTGGTCTCTGGCCGGAAGGCGACGGCGATCCATCGTCAGCCCCCTCCGCTTGCATCTCGGTCGCCTCAAGAAAACGGCCAGGGTATTTATCCCGCCCGGCCGGCCCATTATGCTCGGAATCGGGGAGGTCGGCCCGGGGGTGGCTCGATGACCCGGCCGAGACAGTTGGCCGGTATCCGCCCCGCGCGATGGCAACAACCCGCGGGCTCCGAGAAGCGACGTCCGACCCCGGCGTACAGGCGGGCGGATTCGCCCACGTCGGTCGATCCCGGGGACTTCATCGCTCGCGCCCATGAACGGGGATGTTTCGACAACAACATCGGGAAGTCAAGCCATGCGAAATCGGGGACAGGGTGCGAGATTCGCGATGATCGCGGTGGTGCTCGGCCTGATGTCGGGGACCGCCGGCCGGGCGGCGGACGGGCCGCTGAAGGTCTTCATCCTGGCCGGGCAGTCGAACATGCAGGGGCAGGGGTTCATCAAGGCCGACCCGAGACGGAATGAGGGGAAAGGCAGCCTGGAACACCTGACCAGAGACCCGGCCACGGCCGGCAAGTTCAAGCACCTCCTGGGCAACGACGGCCAGTGGGCCGTCCGCGACGACGTCTGGATCCATTACCTCGACCGCAAGGGCAAGCTCACGGTGGGCTACGGGGGCACCGAGGACCGGATCGGCCCGGAACTCGGCTTCGGCAACGTCATCGGAGACGCTTACGAGGAGCCGGTCCTGCTCATCAAGCTGGCGTGGGGCGGAAAGAGCCTCGCCAAGGACTTCCGCCCGCCGAGTTCGGGCGGCGAGGTCGGGCCGTTCTACCGGGAGATCGTCGGGCGGACGAAAGCCGTCCTGGCCGACCTGAAGGGGGAGTTCCCCGAGCTTGGCGGCCGCGGATATGAGCTCGCGGGGTTCGGCTGGCATCAAGGTTGGAACGACCGCATCAACCAGGCATTCAACGAAGAATACGAGAAGAACATGGCCAACTTCATCCGCGACATCCGCAAGGATCTCGGGGCGAAGGGCCTGCCCTTCGTGATCGCCGAGACCGGGATGAGCGGGATGGAGGAGAAGCACCCGAGGGCGCTGTCGCTGATGAAGGCCCAGGCGGCCGTGGCCGGGCACGAGGAGTTCAGGGGCAACGTGGCGTTCGTCGGGACTCGCGAGTTCTGGCGGGACAAGGGCGCGTCGCCCACCGGCCAGGCGTACCACTGGAACACCAACGCCGAGACCTACTACCTGATCGGCGAGGCGATGGGGGTCGCGATGAAAGAGCTCCGTGCATCGCCCGCGACCGCGAGGTGACGGTCCTCTCGGGGTCCGAGATCGACATGTGTCCGTAGGCCGTGCCCCCCCGGAGGGTCGCGGCGGGCTGGGTCGTGACCCGGCGATTCCCCCGAGCTGGGTCGCGCCCCAGCCTTCCGAATTCCGAACCATCACCGGAGGTAGTCGAATGCTGGATGCTCCCCGCCGCCCTTTGTTCGCGGCCTGCCTGGCCCTCCTGGCGCTCTGGCGTCCGGCCTCCATCATGGCGGATGACGGGCCCGCTCGGCGGGCGGAGATGGCGGGCTACCTGCTCGTCCCGCACGACAAGGTGCCCAAGACCTACGACGCCGGGTATTCCATGTACGTGGCGGCCTGGCCTCTCCTGAAGAATTACCCGGGGCAGGAGTTCCAGAGCGGCCTGTTCGGCACGTGGATGTTCGCCCAGCACGAAGGCCAGGCGCCGAAGGGTCAATACTCCGACATCGAGGGGGGACTCGGTTGGTGGCGTGACACTCGGTTCGCCACGGAGACGCCGAAGTTCATCATGGGCGGCGTGGCCCTGAACTTCAGCGAATGGGCGAACGGCCCCGGCGCCGGCAAGGGCCGCGACTGGAATCACCCCAAAGGGCATTACGCGGTGGCCCAGCTCAGCCCGTGGGTGCTCTGGCCCCCGGACGGCCTCAACCTCAAGCAGGGCACGTGCGGGGAACTGTTCGGGTACGGCTACCTTCCGCTGCCGCTCACGTCGTCGAAGCGGACGACCGCGGGGAAGGACGTCCCGACCGGGGACCACTGCTGGACACTGTTCCTCAACACCGGCAACTTCAAGGGGCCGGTGGCATTCTTCACGCCTTATTTCTGGTCGCGTCCCACCGTCGAGGACCCACGCCTGAGCGGCCGGTTCCTCGACGCCCGGCCGTCCGAGCCGAACAAGGCTTTACAGATGGAGACCCAGCACATCCCCGCGTACCTGTCCAAGGATGCCAGGGGAGACACGTACGCCCGCATCGCCCCCACCAGGTTCCCGGGGAATCCGGACGGGGATTCGGTGCTGGTGCATCGGATCACCGCTTACAGCAAGGCCGCGCTCTGGGACGGCGTCAAGGCCTGGTTCGACGGGGGGCCGGCGGCCTCGGGCGTCATCGACCCCAAGGCCGCCAGCGTGCACACCTTTCCCGGGAAGGGCGGTGCCACCTGGCAGATCTATCCTCCCGACATCGCGCGGGATAAGAAGGTGCCGCTGGCCTGGAGCTCGTTCGCCACCCCCGTCGCGCTGGACGAGACCACGTATGGTTACCGGTGGACCAAAGACCTGGTGACGAAGACCGACTCGAAGGATGGGTCGCTCGTCACGCTCCCCGAGTACTATCGCCTGGCGAAGGATCGCAAGGACAAGGATCAGTGGGTGGTGGTGAGCCCCGGGGACGTGCCCGCCGAGACCGGCCTGGCCGGGGCGACATTCCCCCGGCGGCGCGAAGCCCGCTCGGAGCCCTATGTCACGCCCGATGACGCGGACAGTTGCTGGAAGAAGCCGGGGCCGGCGGCGGGACCGTTCCGGGCGAAACTGGGCGACGGCAGCGTGGTGACCTATTCCTGGTACCGTTTCGCCGACCAGCCCGCCTTGCTGAACGCCGACATGACCGATGCCGAGCGGGAGCGCCTGCAGAAACGCGTGGAGATGCTGCACCGGGGATGGACCAGGGACCGCGACTACCTTCCCCGCCCGACAGTCGGCAAGCTCGCGGATCTCGATCCGGCGGTCATCGTCTCTCCTCCGAAGGGCCTGGAGGTCGGCTACGTGCCCATCGTCACGCGTCAAGCCGCGCAAGAGTGAGATGATCGTGCTTCGCCCGGCCGGTTCGGCTCGCGCGTTCGGCCGACCGGCCGGGAATCACTTCCCGCTCTCTTGTGGTCCGGGTGGCCCGGGGTTAAGGATCGCCCATTCAACAGCTTCCCTTTTTGGAGTGCGGGAGCAAGCTCCCGCACTCCAAAGGCTCTCCCCGCGAACCGGGAAGTTGTCGGATCGAAGGCGAGACCGGGAAGGTATCCTTGACCTGTTCCCGAGGCCCCGATGACCAACCCTCAGGCTCCATCCCGTTCCCGCCCCCTGCTGCTGGCGCTCCTGGCGGCGGTGGTCGTGCCGGAAGGTGCTCCGCTGCGAGCCGCCGGGCCGCCGAGGCCGAACATCGTCTACATCCTGGCGGACGACCTCGGGTACGGCGACGTCGGCTGTTACAACCCGGCCTCGAAGATCCCCACGCCGAACATCGATCGGCTGGCCGGTGAGGGGGTGCGGTTCACCGACGCGCATTCGCCGTCCTCGGTCTGCACGCCGACCCGCTATGCCCTGCTCACGGGCCGCTATGCGTGGCGGACGCGGTTGCAGCGGAACGTGATCGGCCCGTTTTCACGGCCGCTCATCGCGGAGAAGCGGCAGACGGTCGCCGGGCTGCTCCGCGAGCGGGGATACGCCACCGCGTGCATCGGCAAGTGGCATCTCGGCTGGGGCTGGCCCCAACCCGGCGAGGGCGGCCGGCGCGACTTCACCCGGCCGATCCCCGACGGGCCGACCGCCCGGGGCTTCGATCACTACTTCGGGACCGACGTGCCGAACTACCCGCCCTACGGCTTCCTGGAGGACGACCGGACCGTCGGCGTCCCCTCGGCCGTCGCGCCCGTCGGGCGCGACGCCTTCAACATCGCGGGCCCGATGGTCCCCGGCTGGAAACTCGTCGAGGTGCTGCCGGAGCTGGAAAGGCGCGCGGTCAAATACGTCGAGACGTCGGCGAAGGGCGGCAGGCCGTTCTTCCTCTATCTGCCCCTCACGTCGCCCCACTACCCGGTCGTGCCCGCGTCGGAGTTCAAGGGGAGGAGCAGGGCGGGCGACTATGGCGATCTCGTGGTGCAGACCGATCATGTCGTGGGCGAGGTGCTCGGAGCCCTGGAGAGGGGCGGCGTCGCGGAGAACACCCTCGTCTTCCTCACGAGCGACAACGGCCCGGAGGTCTCCGGCGAGGTGAACCCGGGGGTCTATGACAGGCTCGAGCAGTACGGGCACGCGAGCATGGGGGCCCTCCGGGGCGCGAAGCGCGACGCCTGGGAGGGCGGACACCGGGTGCCGTTCATCGCCCGGTGGCCGGGGAAGATCCGGGCGGGGAGCACGTCCGACGAGACCATCTGCCACGTCGACCTCATGGCGACGCTGGCCGCCCTGCTCGACGCGAAGTTGCCCGACGATGTCGGCGTGGACAGCGTCAACATCCTGCCCGCACTCCTCGGCGAGAGGCGAGAGGCCCCGCTCCGGGAGGCGACGGTGCATCACAGCGGTCGGGGCAAGTTCGCGATCCGTCGAGGGGACTGGGTGCTGATTTTCGCCCCCACCGGCGACGACAACGGCAAGCAGGGCGAGCCGGAATGGTTCCGGAAGGATCGCGGGTATTCCCCGCACGCCGAGGCCGGCGAGCTGTTCAACCTGAGATCGGACCCGGCCCAGAAGCGCAACCTGTACGCGACCGAGGCCGGGCGGGTGGGCGAGTTGACGGCCCTGATGAGGCGCTACGTGACGGAGGGCCGGAGCACTCCCGGACCGGAGCAGGAGAACGACGTGGACATCACCTGGGACGGACGGGCCGGCATTGGGGAGAGAAAGGAACGGGAGCGGATGCCGCGAAGATAGCCGGGGACCTCCCTTCGACAGATGTTCGCACGGGACCGGCCTCGGCTCGGTCATTCGCGCGGGCGGTTGATCCCCTTCGAAACGAGATCGGCCCGGCCCTCGACGTCGAGGGCCGGGCTCGGGGCTGATCGGCCCGGGGCCGGTCAGGGTTGCGGGAACGTGGTGGCCGGGCCTCCGCAGCGGCGGAGGTGGTCCTTGTCGAGGAAGACCACCTCGACCCGGGCCTTCCGATGGTTGAACGGGATGGGGTAGTCCGACCAGTAAGACTCGTCGAAGTACACCGAGCACTTGTAGTGGCAGTGGACAAGCTGGCAGGGGCCGGCCAGGGGGTAAACCTTGCAGGGGTCGACCTTCTCGCCGATCTTCTCGATGAGGATGCGGACGTTATTCCGCTGGGTCTCGTAGAAGACGGGCGAGCCGGTCTTGAACTTGGGGACTTTCTCCCAGACCTCGGCCTCGCTGGGCGGGTCGAGGCAGCTTGCCGGGGCGAATTCGCCGGGGATCGGGTCGAGGATGGGGACCTTTTCCGTATCCTCTCGCGCCATGTCCTTCTCCAACCTCGCCTGCTGCGAGGGCAAGATCGGGAACGCGAACGACCAGGCGGTCGGGTGCAGCGGCGAGATGTTGCGGAAGGCGTAATCGAGCCCGCAGCCCACGAAATTCGTGGAGAAGAAGGCCAACAAGGCACCCGTCAGCAGGCCGCGAACCCAGCGCGGGGTGATCGGGCCCTGGTGCCGCGCGGATCGGGACATGAATCTTCCCCTCCTTGGGAACGTGCGCGATCGGGCCGGGGGACTCCCTCCCCACCGGCATCGGCGCCGGAACCGGATCAAGCATGACAAGACGATGGAGGATCGTGATCCCCGGTCCCGCCGCCCGCGGTTCTCGGTCAAGTGCTGTTCTTATCGAACCGGGCGCGGTCCGGGTGTGAGGAATTTCTCGCCTGGGGCGTCAAATTCCCCTTGCCTGCCCCGTCCGATCCGGCCGGATCTCGGGGTCCGGATGGGTGGGCGTTGCGGTAACTTGTGGAAAGATCAGGATTTCCGCCCGATGGTGGTTGAGACGTCGCCCCGGCTCCGGCTTCAAGGACCCGGACCCCGGATGGTATAATCCCACCCATCCGATCCCCGTCCTCGCGCCGAGGAGCCGACCGAAATGGCCAGCGCCGAGATTTTCGATCCCGAGACCGCCCCGACGACGGCTATCGATGAGCCGCTCTACGAGATCGTCAACGGCCAGATGGTGGAGCAGCCGCCGATGGGAGCAGATGAGTCGAGGCTCGCCTTCAGGCTTGCATCGAAGATCGATCAATTGGCGGAACGGGGTGGACTGGGCCAGGCGGTCACCGAGACGCTGTTCCGGCTCCAATCCCGGCCCAACCTCCAGCGCCGCCCCGACGCGGCCTTCGTCTCAACCACGCGCTGGCCGAGAGGCCGGAGGATTCCCCGGGGCAACGCCTGGGACGTCATCCCCGACCTGGCCGTCGAGGTCATCAGCCCGACCAACCTGGCCGAGGAGGTCCCGACCAAGGTCCGCGAGTATTTCGAGGCGGGAGTCCGGCGGGTCTGGGTCGTCTACCCGCACGAGTCGCTGGTCTACGAGTACGACTCGCCCCGGTCGATCCGGGTCCTGGGCCTTGACGACGCGCTCGAAGGGGGCGAGATCATCCCCGGGTTCCGGCTGGCCCTGGCCGACCTGTTCGAAGGGGCCGAGGACGCCGGGCCGGCCCCGACCTCTTAAGGATCACTTATTCAACAACTTCCGGTTTTGGGGTGCGGGAGCTTGCTCCCGCTTTCTCCCCGGGAGCTTGCTCCCGGCGGCGGACGCCCGACAGATCCGGGAGCAAGCTCCCTCCGGGAAAGCGGGAGCAAGCTCCCGCACTCCAAGGGCTTCCCCCGCGATCCGGGCAGTTATTGAATCGGCGGTCCTGAACGACCGGAGGCCGGGCGGATGGTGTCCGCCCGGCCTCCGGGTTGCGTTCAGCATGTCTCGGAGCCCTGGCGGCTCAGTAGGCGAAGATGCCGAACGGGTAGGGGGTGAAGAACGGGCGGGTGTAGTTCTTCTTGAAGTCGAGCCACCAGATGCCGTCGTCCCAGCGGAGCGTCACGGCCCGCCAGTCCTGGGGCACTTCGGGGTAGGGGTAGAAGGGGCCGATGTTCGGCCAGGCCTGCCAGGGATAGGCGGTCGGGTAGCCGACGGC
>JAJYDH010000302.1 GCA_021777685.1 Planctomycetota bacterium
CAAGCTCCGCTCCGGAAAGCGGGAGCAAGCTCCCGCACTCCAGATGACCCGGGAGGGTGAGCGTTTGGAAGACGAACCCGTTCGAAGATCACTCGACCGGCGACGACCCTCACCCCGGCCCTCTCCCGGAGGGAGAGGGAGGCGGAAAAGGCCGCGCCCGAATCTCCCGGGTTGCGCCGATTCTCGGCCGTTCTTCGTCCCATTTGAACCCATTTGCGTCGACCCCCGGCCCTTTCCCGCTCCCGGTCGAAGGCGACCGGCCATTCCGGTTTATTATCGCGAAACCGAGGGGACGCCGAACCGGGTTTCCGGCCGGGATTTCGTTAACGGGGGTCGCGGGCGAGCCCCTTGAGGACTTCGAGCCCCCGCGCGAGGGTATTGTCGTCGACGGCGTAGGAGATCCGGAAGTGGGTGTCCCGCCGGCTGAAGACGTTGCCGGGGATGATCAGGAGCGACCGGCGGATCGCCTCGGCGACGAACTCGGTCGCGGTGCCCCAGGGGGCCCGGGGGAAGGCGTAGAAGGCGCCGCCGGGCCTGGCGATCTCGTAGAGGTCGCCCAGCGCGGCGACCACGGCGTCGCGCTTCCTCTTGTAGGCGTCGACCTGCGCGGATAGATCCTGGTCGAGGGCGACGACGCCGGCCTTCTGGACGATGCTGGGGGCGCAGACGTAGCTGAACTGCTGGAGCTTGGCCATCTCCTGGATCAAGCGGGCCGGCCCGTGGGCGTAGCCCAGCCGCCAGCCGGTCATCCCGTGCGACTTCGAGAACCCGTCGACCACCAGCACGTCCTCGTTCGAGGTCGCGGGCGTGGCGAACGGCTCGTCGAAGCAGAAGGCGCGGTAGACCTCGTCGCTGATGAGCAGGATGTCCCGCTCTCGGCAGAGCCTCGCCAGCGCGGCCATCTCGTCGGACGAGGCCACGGCGCCCGTGGGGTTGGTCGGGCTGTTGACGATCAGGCACTTCGTCTTCGGGGTGATCGCGGCGGCGACCTTGGCGAGGTCGATCCGGAAGTCGGGATAGGTGTCGACCAGCACCGACGTCCCGCCCGCCAGGGTGACGAGGTGGCGGTACATCACGAAGTACGGGTCGAAGATGATGACCTCGTCGCCGGGGTCGACCACGCAGCAGAGGGCCAGCAGCAAGGCGCCCGAGGTCCCCGAGGTGATGAGGACCTGGCGGTCGGCGTGGCGGAACTCGGCGTCGACGGCGGACTGGAGCTTGTCCCGCAGCTCGGGGATGCCCTGGGTCTGGGTGTAGGCGTTGAAGCCCCCCTCGATCGCCCCGATCGCGGCCGACTTGACCGGGTCGGCCACGTCGAAGTCGGGCAGGCCGATCGAGAGGTTGATCGGGTCCTTCATGGCCTTCGCCATGTCGAACGCCTTGCGGATGCCCGAAGCGTCGATGTGCTTCATCCGGTCGGCGATCCAGGCATCGTTCACGTCGGGGGTCTCGCGGTGGCCTCGGCTAGATGGGTCGTCCGAACATTCTAACCGGGGCCCCTGTTCGTTGCCAAAGGGGTCGGTCATGGCGTACCCTGGCTGTTCGGCCCGAGGTCCGGGCCCATCCGCCTTCCGTCCGAGCTTCGGGGACGATGCGCCGACCGATCTCGCTCCTGGTGTTCCCGGTCGTGGCCGCGACCGCCGTCCTTTCCTCGCTGGCGAGGATCGTCTCGGGGTCGTCCGCCCCGGCGGACATTCGGGACCTCCTCGACCTGGTCGCGATCTGCTCGACCTTCGGGGCCCATGTGACGGCGCAGGAGTACCTGGAGTCATGCCGGACCCGGATCAGGTCGCGGGTCGAGACCGAGGGCCTGCCGGCCTGGGTCGGGGCCCAGGCGGAGAAGAACTGCTGGAAGGCCATCCCCCATCTCTGGGTCGGATACCTGCTCCCTGGCCTTGTGATGTGGTCCTGGGCGAGCGGCCACAAGGGCCTCGTGAGCGGCGCCTGGTTTGACGGGCTCCTGGCCTTCAACCTGACGTTCCAGGTCGGTGCGTTCGTCGGGGAATACGCCGTCATGACCGCCCAGACGCGGCTCTGGCGGGATGTCGGCGGATGGGTCAAGAAGCCGGACGCCGGTCTGGTCGATAGCGTTGCTTGATGCGTCCGGGATGGGAAGGGGAATCGTCGCCGATGTCGTCGCTGGGTCTCGTGGTCGCGATCGTGCTGGTCGACTTGCTGGGCTTCAGCCTGGTGATGCCGCTGCTGGCCCCCTTCGCCAAGGAATACGGGTTCAGCCCGCTGCAAATCGGGCTCCTGGTGGCCGGGTATCCGATGGCGCAGCTCGTCGCCGGGCCGATCCTGGGCCGTCTGAGCGACCGCTACGGCCGGCGGCCGGTCCTGGCGGCCAGCCAGTTCGGCACGGCGGTCTCGTTCGTCATCCTGGGGCTGTCGAACAGCTTCACGGTCATGTTCCTGGCCAGGCTGCTCGACGGCGCCTCGGGGGGCAACATCCTGGTGGCGCAGGCTTACGTGGCCGACGTGACGAAGCCCGAGGAGCGATCGAGGGGGTATGGGCTGATCGGCATGGCGTTCGGGCTGGGGTTCGTGCTCGGGCCGCTTTTGGGGCTGGCCCTGGTGCAACTGCCGGTCGCGCCGGAGTGGCGGCTCCGGGTGCCGTTTTTGGTCGCGGCGGGGTTCTCGACGATCGCGTGGGTCCTGGTGCTCCTCCGCCTGCCCGAGTCGCTGCCGAAGGACGCGAGGGCCCGCCAGGGGGCCCGGGTGGTGAGCCGCCGAGGGGTGGCCGACGCCTTCGGCCTGCCGGGGGTCGGCCGGATGATCGGGCTGGGCGCGCTGGTGGCGCTGGGGTTCGCGGCGCTGGAGGGGACGTTCAGCCTCTACCTCGAAGGGCGGCAAAAATGGGGACCGGCCGGCGTCATGGCCGGGTTCACGTTCCTCGGGCTGGTCACGGCGATGGTGCAGGGGGGGCTGGTCCGCCGGCTCGCCCCGAAGTACGGCGAGCCCCGGCTGATCGTCGTCGGCCTGGTCGTGCTGATCGCCGGCTTCGCCGGACTCGGATTGGCCTACGGGACGGCCGCCGTCCTGGCGGCGACGCTGCTCGTCGGGGTCGGGCAGGGGCTGGTCTCGCCGACGGTCAGCGGCCTGATCTCGCGGATCACGCCGGCGAGCGAGCAAGGGGCGGTCTTCGGCACCCTGAGTTCCGCGCAGACGCTGGCCCGGATGGTGAACTACGTCCTGGCCAACCTCCTGTTCGGCCGGGGGAGCACCGCCGCACCCTTCTGGGAGGCCGCCGCCATCGCGCTCGGGGCGCTGGTCCTGGCGGGCGCGACCCTGCCGACGGTCGCGAAGCTCTCGGGGTCCGGGGCTCCGGGCCGGGACCTGGGCGAGCCGATCCCCTCCGGCGCGGCGGAACTCTGACCCGATCGAGAAAGGGGGGCGACCGTGCGGCTTCCCCGCGTGACCGTGCGTCGGCTGATGATCCTCGTGGCGATCGCGGGACTGCTGCTGGCGGCGGGTCGGGCCTGGAACCTCCGGGCGGACTACCTCCTGCGGGCGAGTTATCATGAGAGCCGGGCGAGAATCCTGGAGGTCATCCGCGATCGGGGCGAACCGAGCTACTTCAGGCCGGCGGATCGGTCCCGACCCGCCCTCGACAGGGCCGAGGCCGACCGACGCCACGCCGCATCCGTCGCCTATCACGAGGCCCTGCGCCGGAAGTACGAGGCCGCCGCCCGCCGTCCCTGGCTCCCCGTCGAGCCCGACCCTCCCGGGCCGGAGTGAGGGACGCGGGCGGGTCCGGCGAGGATCTTGGAGGAGGGTCGGCCGATGATTCGAAAGTTTCGCGCCGGGCTGCTGATGGCCCTTGTTTTCCCGGCGGCCGGTTGCTCGACGAGGCCGGACCACCCGATGATCTATGAGATCAAGACGAACGATTACGTGGTCGAATTCGATGGTAAGCAGAAGAGGGCGACGATCGGGGCGGAACTCGTCACGATCGTGAGGATACCGGAAGATATCCAGGTCGCCGGGGGGCTCTTGCGGGTCGGCCCCCACGATTACGGGTCGGTCAAGCGGAACGACAAGATCTCGGTGGTCGGCGGCAAGGTCGCGGTCAACGGCCAGGCCCGGTCGCCGTCGGGCTCGTGAGTCGGCTCCCCGGCCGCGAACTCGACGCGATCGGAACGGTTGTGACGTGTACTTTTGCTCTCTATTGTACGGGACACGCGAACATGCTATCTCCTTGAACCGTAGTCGCCAGATGATTAGCTCTCAACCCCGGGCGGTCTCCGCGACGATAATGAAGAGACGTCGCGTCGCGCCGTCATCGCGAGGGGGCGAAGTCCGAAAGGGGCGTCGGAGCATGGCGGGCACGGACACGGCGATCGTCAGGCTATCCGACCTGGTCGACGGCCAGGAGGGGGAGTTCTTCGCCGCGCTGGTGAAGACCGACAAGGGGACCGACAAGCACGGCAACCCCTATTACAAGTGCCACTTCCGCGACAAGCGGGCCACCCGCGTGGCGCCGATCTGGTCGTCGGACCCGCTCCTGACGTTCGCGGCCGAGTGGACCCCGTATGCCGGCTACCGGATCAGGGCCAAGGCGGAAAACTCGAAGTACGGCCCGCAGATCAAGCTGATCGAGTGCCGCGAGGTCGTCCCCGAGGACGCGGAGGACGGCTACGACTTCTTCGACCTGGTCGAGAGTTCGAAGTACCCGCCCGGGTCGTGCTTCGCCCGCATCCTCGGCTTCATCGACCAGCAGATCCGCCGGCCTCACCTGGCCCGGCTGGTCCGCGAGATCCTCGAAGAGAACGCCGAGCTGTTCCAGAAGATGCCCGCCGCGCAGGCGCTGCATCACGGCTTCAGCGGCGGGCTGGTCGAGCACATCTGGAGCGTGACGAGGGTCGCCATCGGCCTGATCAAGCACTACGCCGAATATTATGATGGCCTGAACCCGCCGCTCGACCGCGACGTGGTCGTGGCGGCGGCGATCCTCCACGACATCGGCAAGCTCCGCGAGCTGGCCTATCACCCGGTCGAGGCGAAGTACACCAAGCACGGCACGCTGATCGGCCACATCGTCCTGGGCCGGGACATGGTCCGCGACAAGGCCCGACAGATCGCCGACTTCCCCGAGGAGACGCTCCTGCTCCTGGAGCACGCCATCCTGGCGCACCACGGCAAGGCCGAGTTCGGCGCCCCGAAGGAGCCGTGCACGATCGAGGCCCTGATCGTCCACTACGCCGACGAGATCGACGCCAAGATCAACGCCGTCGCCGCCGAGCGGATGCGCTCGACCACCGAGGACGAGTTCACCGGCAAGATCTACGCGGTCGACAACCGCCGGTTCTACAAGGGCATCCCCGTCGAGGCCCCGTCCGACGACGACCTCGACGCGATCGGCTGAATCGATCGGTCCCGATGACCTCTGGGACTGGGGTGATGAGCGAGTCAGGAGCGGAATCCTTCGAGACGCAAGGGGCCGGCCGGCTCGCCGGGATCGCGAAGGTCGAGAGCTACCTCGCCCTGGCCATCGCGCTGCTGGCCCTACTCGACGCAATCCTCCATCCCTTCCCGGTGATCCCCCGATTCGGCCAACCGGCCGACCAGATCGTCGGCATCACCCTGTTGGCCTGCGGATTCCTACTCTCCATCAGCGGTGCCCGTCACTCGGCGGGCCATGCCCGGATCGCGGCCCGGGTGAGCCTCGCGTTCTACGCCCTCGTGTCGGCGATGATCATCCTGGCGTCCCTGGCCTCCTTCGGCCGTTGACGAGCGGCCCATCGGCAAGCCGGGCGAGCGGTCGGCCCGGCAGCCCTTGGCGGTCCCCGGGATGTTCCCTACAATCGGGGGGTCCCGGCCGGCCCGAGCGGGCTCGCCGGGTGTGACCGATCCCCGAATCGCCCCGAGAGATCCACCCGATGACCCCGATCCGCCATCTCGGCTGGACCGCGCTCGCCCTGCTCGCCCTGGTGGGCTGCGACGCCCCGGCCCCGCCGACCACCCCGCCCGGCACGGCCCCCTCCGGCGCGCCCGAGGCGGGCAAGACCTCGGCCGATCTCAAGCCCGCGCCCGACCCCGCCGGCAAGGACGACACGGTGATCAAGGCCGTGCCCGTCGAGCCCACCCCGCCCGGGGGGACCAAGGCCGAGGAGCCCAAGAAGGAAGGCGCCGCCGTCAACAAGCTCTCCGACGAGGAGATCGCCGAGATCAAGAAGCTGCCCGCCGCCGAGCAGCCGATCGCCCTGGCGCAGGTCACCTGCCCGGTGAGCGACGAGCATCTGGGCGAGATGGGCGCCCCGATCAAGCAGGTCATCGGCGACAAGACGTTCTTCATCTGCTGCGCGAGCTGCGAGAAGAAGGTCAAGGCCGACCCCGAGGCGGTGCTGGCGAAGCTGAAGAAGTGAGGCGTCCGCGGCCGACCCCGATCCGGCGGAAACTCTTGGCCCGCCGGACTCTGGCAAACGGCCCGGTGGGTCGGTATACTGCGCCCCGAGCATGAATGGGAAGGCGGGGTCCCCCGACGTCAGGGGGCCAACCTCGCCAGCAGACACGGATAGCGCCTCATCGCGAGGCGTCCGTCGGCCGGGGCTGTCAAGTCCCGGCCTCCGGACCTCCTCGACTCGATCGCTCTCCCCGATCGGGCCCTCGCGAACGCCGCTCTCCGTCGACCAGCCTCGTCGCGCCCCGGTCGTCCCTGCCGCGTCGGCAATCGTCAAACCAGACCGACCTTCCCGTTCCCGCTTGCAACCCCCGTGCCCGACTCTGATCGGCGAGGGTCCGCCCGGTCTTGATCGGTTGGTCTTGGCCCGGGTCCCGGACCGCGGCGACGCGGCGTGCCCCCTTTCCCACCACATCGGAGACGAACACCATCATGGGTCAGACCACCGCCCGCCAGAGCGCCATCCAGGCGATCCTCGAGAGGCCGGCCAAGGAGTCGTCCGTCGACGCGTCCGAGACGCCGATCCGCCAGCTCTTCGGCATCAACGTCTTCTCGGACGAGGTGATGCGCTCGAGGCTCCCCGAGAACGTGTACAAGGGGCTGCGGAACACGATCAAGAAGGGCCACGCCCTCGACCCGACGATCGCCGACGTGGTGGCCGCGGCGATGAAGGAATGGGCGATGGAGCGGGGCGCGACCCACTACACGCACTGGTTCCAGCCGATGACCGGCCTGACGGCCGAGAAGCACGACTCGTTCCTGGCGCCGACCGACGCCGGCACGGCGATCGCGGAGTTCAGCGGCAAGGAGCTGGTCCGGGGCGAGCCCGACGCCTCCAGCTTCCCCTCGGGCGGCATCCGGGCCACCTTCGAGGCCCGGGGCTACACCGCGTGGGACCCGACCAGCCCGGCGTTCATCCTCGAGAACCCCAACGGCACGACCCTCTGCATCCCGACGGCGTTCTGCTCGTGGACCGGCGAGGCGCTCGACAAGAAGACCCCGCTGCTCCGGTCGATGGACGCCGTCTCGAAGCAGGCGCTCCGCATCCTCAAGCTGTTCAAGTCCGACGCCTCGCACGTCTACGCCACCTGCGGCCCCGAGCAGGAATACTTCCTGATCGACAAGCACTTCTACTACGCCCGGCCCGACCTGATCAACGCCGGCCGGACCCTCTTCGGCGCCAAGCCCCCCAAGGGGCAGGAGATGGAAGACCACTACTTCGGCGCCATCCCCGAGCGCGTCCTGGCCTGCATGCTCGAGACCGAGCTGGAGCTGTACAAGCTCGGCGTCCCGGTCAAGACCCGGCACAATGAGGTCGCGCCGTCGCAGTACGAGCTGGCGCCCCTGTTCGAGAACGCCAACGTCGCGACCGACCATAACATGGTGATCATGGAGACCATGAAGCGGGTGGCCGACCGCTACGGCCTCCAGCTCCTGCTCCACGAGAAGCCGTTCGCCGGCGTCAACGGCTCGGGCAAGCACGTCAACTGGTCGCTCTCGGACGACCTGGGCAACAACCTGCTCCGCCCCGGCGACAGCCCGCACGAGAACGCCCAGTTCCTCGTCTTCCTGGCCGCCGTGCTGGTGGCCGTCGAGCGTCACGCCGACCTGCTCCGCCTGTCGGTCGCCCACGCCGGAAACGACCACCGCCTGGGCGCCAACGAGGCCCCG
>JAJYDH010000303.1 GCA_021777685.1 Planctomycetota bacterium
ATCGAGAACGACAAGGGGCTCGCGCAGTTCTCGCACCGGAACGAGAACACGATCGACCTGGAGGCCATCGAGGAGATGGCCGAGGCGGCGCCGGTCCGCAAGCTCCTGAACATGGTGCTCCTGCTGGCGATCAAGGACAAGGCGTCGGACATCCACTTCGAGCCGTTCGAGGACGAGTACAAGATGCGGTATCGGGTCGACGGCATCCTCTACGAGCTGGTGCCGCCCCCCCGCCACCTGGCCCCGGCGATCTCCAGCCGGATCAAGGTCATGTCGAACCTCGACATCGCCGAGCGCCGGCTCCCGCAGGACGGCCGGATCGAGCTGGCCATCGGCGGCAACCAGGTCGACATCCGGGTCTCGACCCTGCCGACCCTCTTCGGCGAGAGCGTGGTCCTCCGGATCCTCGACCGGACGGTGGTGAACCTGGACCTGACCAAGATCGGCATGGCTCAGGACATCCTGTCCGTCTGGCTCCAGGTGATCGAGAAGCCCAACGGGATCATCCTCGTGACCGGCCCGACCTCGTCGGGCAAGACGACCACGCTCTACGCCACGCTGAACGAGCTGAACAAGGTCTCCGACAAGATCATCACGACCGAGGAGCCGGTCGAGTACGACATCGACGGCCTGATCCAGGTGCCGATCAACAGCGAGATCGGCGTGACCTTCGCCGCGTGCCTTCGGGCGATCCTCCGGCAGGACCCCGACAAGATCCTCGTCGGCGAGACCCGCGACCTGGAGACGGCCGAGATCTCGATCCAGGCGTCGCTGACCGGGCACATCGTCTTCACGACCCTGCACACCAACGACGCCCCGTCGGCCATCACCCGGCTCCGCGACATGGGGCTGCCCACGTTCCTCATCACCGCCACGGTCGAGGCCGTGCTGGCCCAGCGGCTGGTCCGCAAGATCTGCAACAACTGCCGGACCGAGTTCACCCCCAGCCCCGAGGTCGCGATGGAGCTGGGGATGACGCCCGAGGAGGCCTCGCTCAAGAAGTTCTTCTACGGCAAGGGCTGCGAGAAGTGCAACAACACCGGCTACAAGGGCCGGATGGGGATCTACGAGCTGCTCGTCATGACCGAGGAACTCCGCGAGATGGTCGTCTCCGAGGCGTCGCTCGACGCCTTCCGCGAGGCCTGCCGCAGGAACGGCATGCGGACCCTCCGCGAGTCCGGCCTGATGGCGATCCACGCCGGCCAGACCTCCATCGAGGAGATCGTCCGCGAGACCATGCTCGACGACGCCTGATCGGCGCCCCCGAGGGGAATTCCCACCGAGACACACGACCGACGGAACCGAACCGACCAGGAGACGCCGAGGATGCCAACCTTCCAGTACGAGGCGATGGATAACACCGGGCGCGAGGTCAAGGACACCATCGACGCCAGCACCCAGGAGGAGGCGCAGCAGCTCATCCGCCAGAAGGGCTTCTTCGTCACCAAGATCTCCGAGCGGTCCAAGGCCAAGAAGAAGGGCCCCGCGCCCAAGAAGGGCGGCCGGAAGGGCAAGAAGAAGTCGTTCACGATCGGCAAGATCTCGACCAAGCAGCTCTGCACCTTCACCCGCCAGCTCTCCACCCTCCAGGACGCCGGCCTGCCGATCCTCCGGAGCCTGAAGATCCTCCACGGCCAGTGCAAGCCGGGCGTCCTGAAGAACTCGCTGGAGGACGTCGTCGAGGACATCGAGAGCGGCTCGACCCTCTCCGACGCCTTCGCCAAGCACCCCAAGGCGTTCGACAAGCTCTACTGCAACATGATCAAGGCGGGCGAGGCCGGCGGTGCCCTGGAGGCCATCCTCCAGCGCCTGGCCGACTTCAAGGAGAAGTCGCAGACCCTCAAGCGGCGGATCAAGTCGGCGATGGTCTACCCGGCCGTGGTCATCTCGGTCGCCTGCCTCATCGTCGGGTTCATCCTCTACTTCATCATCCCCAAGTTCGAGGCGATCTTCAAAGACTTCGGCGTCGACCTGCCGTCGATGACCAAGTTCCTGATCCACGCCAGCCACTTCGTCGTCGACTACTTCTACGTCGTGATCCTGATCCCGGTGTTCTTCTGGATCTTCCTCAAGCTGGTCTACCGGAACAAGACGGGCGCGTATATCTGCGACCGGATCTTGCTGATGATCCCCGTCATGGGGGCGATCGTCGAGAAGTCGACGGTGGCCCGGACGACCCGGACCCTGGGGACGCTGGTCCAGTCGGGCGTGCCGATCCTGGAGTCGCTGAACATCGTCCGCGACACCGCGGGCAACATGGTGTTCGAGCGGGCCTTCACCCGGATCTACGACTCGATCCGCGAGGGCGAGACGATCGCCCAGCCCCTCCGAGAGGCCCGGATCGTTGACGACATCGTCGTCAACATGATCGACGTCGGCGAGGAGACCGGCGACCTCGACACGATGCTCAACAAGATCGCCGACAACTATGACGAAGAGGTCGAGACCCTGGTCGAGAGCCTCGTGAGCCTGCTCGAGCCGATCATGATCGTCGTGCTCGGCGGGATCATCGGCTTCATCGTCATCGCGCTGTTCCTGCCGCTGATCTCGCTGATCAGCAAGCTGTCGGGCTGAGTCAGGGCCGCGGCCAGTCATCGCAATCTCTACCGTCCGCGAGTACAGAGGCCGACCCGGCCGACCGGGCCGGGGCGTCCGCTCCCGGCGCCGGCGGGACGGCCCGACGATCCGGAACGAATCATGACGACCGAGACCTCGAACCTCTCATCCAACGCGGAGACCCGTCCGATGGAACGCCGCCAACGCCCGAGCCGGCCCGGCTTCACGCTGGTCGAACTGCTGGTCGTCGTCCTGATCATCGGCACCCTGATAGCCCTCCTGCTCCCGGCGCTCCGGTGGGCGTACCGGAGGGCGCAGGAGGCGCAGGTCACCGCCGAGATCAACAGCCTGGCCCAGGCGCTGGCCAGCTTCAAGACCGCCTACGGCGACTACCCGCCCAGCCGGGTCATCCTCTGCGAGGCGGGCTACAACGCCTACCTCGCCAACCTGACGGACGGTCCGGCCGGGCCCCTCTCGCCGAGCACGGTCCCCGACACCGACCTCAACCTCTCGCAGCTCGTCCAGCGGTCGCGGCTCTACATGCGGCGGTTCTGGCCTCGGGTCGACTTCGACACCGGCACCACGCCGCTCGACTTCAACGGCAACGGGACGGCCAGGGAAGCGGGTGGGGTTCTCCTCAGCGGCTCCGAATGCCTGGCCTTCTTCCTGGGCGGGATTCCGATCAATAACGGCAATGGGACGTATGGGACGAGCGGGTTCAGCAAGTCGCCCACCAACCCGTTCGTCTCCATCGCCGTCGCCACGAATCGGACGGTCCCGAATTTCGGATTCGTCACCGGGCGACTCTTCGACCAGGACGGCGATCATTTCCCGTCCTACATCGACCCGATCAACATCAATCCGGGTTCTCGCATCGGTTATGCCTACTTCTCCTCATACGGGACGAACTCTTACGACCCCAATGACGTCAACGGCTACGGCCGCTCGGTCAGCTCGGAATTCGAGACGAATGACTTCGGGTACGCCGAGTGGAAGTTCCTGGTCGGCTTCCCGACCTCTTCGGGGACCTCGGCCCCGTTCTACGCGGTCTCGCCCGCGCCGAATCCCTACACCGCCGGCCCGTCGGCGGCGGGAGTCGTGTCGTGGGTCAATCCCAACGGGTTCCAGATCCTCTCCTGCGGCGAGGACGGGCTCTGGGGATCGGGCGGGACTTACGTCCAGAATGGGGCCGGGTCGAACGGCAGCCTGCCCTCGCCGGTCGGCGACGCCGGCAACGTCAACGGCGAGACCAACCGCATCCCCGAGAACGACAACCTTTCGAACTTCTCCGCCGGTCGCCTGAACTGATGGCCCTGACGGGACGGGCCGGCGCCGTGCCGGCCCAGGGACGATCGCGATCCTTGAGGACGGCGGACGCCATGCGAAACAGCGGCCTGGTAGGGCGGGCGAGCGGGAGCGAAACCCACCGTCCGCCGCGGCGTGGCCCTGATCGGTGGGTTTCGCTCCCGCTCACCCACCCTACAAGAGCCGAGAGCCGGAACAGGTCGGTCGCGAATCCCAGGAGGACGGCGGCAGCCATGCGAAACGCCAGCGAGTCGAGGCGAGGCGGGTTCACCCTGATCGAGCTGCTGATCGTCCTCGCGATCATCGGCATCCTGATCTCGCTCATCCTGGTCGCCGCCGCCGACGGCGTCCGGAGGGCCGAGGAGCGCGCCACCCAGTCGCTCATCACCAAGCTCGAGACCGCGCTGAACGACCGGCTCGACGCGCTGCTCAACGCCCAGGCTCCGATCAACCAGACGCACCGCTACCTCGCCGCGATCAACGTCTCCAACGGGACGAATTACATCCCGGCCGCGACCGGCTCGATCATCAACTCCTACGACCGCCGGGCGCAGGCGATCGCCCAGTTCGACTACATCCGGGCCGAGTTGCCCGACGTCTTCTTCCTCAACTCGCAGGCGGGCGCCGACGGCGCCTCGGTGGCCTCGTCCTACCCGCTCAACTTCGCCGCCGCTCCCTATCCGCCGACGACGTCGAGCACCACCGCCAATTACTACCTGCCGCTGGGAAACAACTATCCCGGGCTGCCCCTGGACAGCAACGGGGGCCTTGTCCCCAGCAAGTTCTCGACTTATACCCCCCCGCCCACCTCGGGCATGTTCGGCGCGTCGTTCTCGGCGGCCGGCGGGATCTACAAGAACCTCGGCTACGCCCCGGCCGGCTACGATGGGGTCGACAACGACGGCAACGGGCTGATCGACGACTTCGGCGAGAGCGGTGCCAGCGCCACCGCCGTCACGGCCCAGCTCGCCAATCACACCCACAACACCGCCCGATCGGAGATGCTCTACGCGATCCTGGTCGAGGGGCTGGGACCGCTCGGCAGCGCCTTCAGCCGCGACGACTTCACCGCCAGGGAAGTCGCCGACACCGACAGTGACGGCCTGCCCGAGTTCATCGACGCCTGGGGCCAGCCGCTCCAGTTCTACCGCTGGCCGATCTATTACGGCGGGCCCCTGCCCAGCGGGTTCAACCTCGGCACGTCGGACTCGCAACTGGGCTGCAACTCTTACAACTCGACCTCGCAAGCCCGCGAGATCGACCCGCTTGACCCCAACCAGTTGCTCGTCTCGGTGGCGTGGTGGTCGTCCGGCGCGAACGGCGGGCTGACGACGCCCGCCCAGGCCACGTTCACCGCCCCCGGCGGCGGGACCCCGCAGGCCAGCCAGAGCGCGATGGGTTTCATGAGCTATTTCCACTCGCTGGTCGACCCCACGCCGGGGTCGGGCTGGGATCGGAGCGGGAGCTTCAACCGGCGGGCGTTCTTCTCACGGTTCCTGATCGCCTCGGGCGGCCCCGACCGCCAGCAGGGCACCGGCATGCTCGGCCGCGACTACAGCGACGTCTGGACCCCCGCCCCGACCAACGTCTTCCCCAGCGGCCCGACGGTCGGCTCGATCCAGCAGAACGCCCAGGCCCTGATCCTCGTCGAGAACCAGGCCAGGGTGAGCGACCCGACGGTCTACAGCGGGTCGTTCCACGAGATCCCCGACTATCCCAACGCGGGCGGGACGAACCTCACGACGTACCTCCAGGGCACCGCCGTCCTGGACGACATCACCAACCACAACATCTCCGGCCCGAGCACGGGAGTTCGCTGATGCACGCGAGTCGTCGGACCGCCCGGGGCGGGTTCACCCTGGTCGAGCTTCTGGTCGTGATCGCGATCATCGCGCTGATCAGCGCGGCGGCCCTGCCCACGATCCTGACCGGCCTCAACGAGCGCCGGGTGAGCGAGGCGGCCCGGCTCCTCCAGGCCGTCCTCTCGGGGACCCGCGACGCCGCCATCCGGGCCAACGCGCCCCGGGGCATCCGGCTCCTGGCCGACCCGACCCTCAGCGGGGGCTCGTCCGGCGTCCTGGCCATGAACCGGATGATCCCCATCGAGCCGGCGCCGGATTATACCGAAGGGCTCGTCACGCTCTCGCAATCGACGGTCGGCTCGAAGAACCAGATCGTGGCGAAAGAGGCCCTCTACTCCGACGCGGCGAACACGATCCCCAGCAACCCGACCTCGTGGTACTGGAACGTCCGCCAGGGGGACAAGATCCGGTTCAACGACGCGGGGAACTATTACACGATCGCCGGGCCGATGATCGTCGGCCCGCTGAGCGGCTCCAATTCCGAGCGGTACATCAACCACGGCCAGCCCGCCGCGATCACCTATCCCCGGGCGACCGCGTCCGCGGAACTCCTCATCCTCGTCAACGGCATCGACGACGACGGCGACGGCTTCACCGACGAGTCGTTCGACGGCCTCGATAACGACGGCGACGGGATCGTCGACCCGGCGTTCAACGGGCTCGACGACGACGGCGACGGGACGGTCGACAACGAATTCACCTTCGGGGAATACGAGGATGAGAAGTTCGTCGGGTCGCTGAACACCCCCCTCTTCGGCTTCGTCATCCAACCGACCAAGTACACCTACACCATCACCCGCCGCCCGGTCGTCTCGCCGGGGGCCCGCGAGATCACCCTGCCGGCCGGGGTGGTGATCGACCTGACGACCTGGAACGCCGCGACCTCGACGCTGCTGGCCAAGTCACACAACCCGATCCTCCAGCCCGAGCGGTCCCGGCTGCCGGTCGACCCTTACACGAACTTCGTGGATATCATGATCGCCCCCAACGGGCAGGTGGTCCAGGGGGGCGCCGGGGCGGCCAACGGCGACATCAACGCCCTCTCGCCGACGTCGAGTCAGCCTTTCTACCACTTCTGGCTGACCGAGCGTGAGGGTGTGGTCCCGCCGCTCTGGGGCACCTACAGCAAGAACATCAACGCCTCGAATAACTCGGGCTCCAAGGACATCCTCAGCGGGATGCCCAACCTGAACCCGAGCTACGGGCCGGGCCAGCAGAACTTCATGCTGCCGATGCCCAAGGGGACGCCGAACTACACCAACGCGACCGTGCTGACCGGCGAGCGGCGGCTGGTCACGCTGTTCGTCAAGACGGGCCAGATCGTCGCGAACTCGATCTCGGACGACAAGTTCAACGTCCTCGACACCAACGCCCCCTTCTACGACGCCCAGTCCGGGATCAAGGAGCCGCAATGATCGCGCGAGGCTTTCGACCTCGGTCGGGGATCACCCTGACCGAGATCCTGATCGCGATCCTCATCATGGGGGTCGGCCTGATCTCGCTGGCGACCCTCTTCCCCCTGGGGCTGCTCAGGCTCCGCGAGGCGTCGAGGTACAGCCGCGCCGGCCTGGCCTTCCAGACCGCCGCCGACGACATGGATACCCGGTCGCTGTTCCTGAAGCCGACCTTCACCCGGACATGGTACTGGACCACGGTCAACAAGAACGCCGTCCCCCGCGACCCGTTCGTCCAGGACATCAGCTCGACCGGCAGCATCGGCGACGGGTCCGTGAAAAACGGCGTCATCGCGTCGGGCAGCCTGCAGATCCCCGCCAACAACGTGGGGCTCACAGACGGCCTGCCGTTCTGCTACGACCCCCTCTGGCGCGCCCTGACCAACGTGATGCCCAACACCGGCGTCTACGACACGGCGAACCTGGTGCCGGCGACCGGCTTCACGACCAACCAGGCCCGGTTCGGCGACGCGATCCTCGGCCAGGCGACCCCGCCGTACATTACCGCCAAGGACTCCGACGGCAACCTCCCGAGCGCCTACGGGCTCCAGAGGCTGACCAACTTCATCCCCCTGGCCGCCGCGAGCGGGGCGCAGGCGTTCCCCTTCACCTCGTCCAACTTCAACCCGCAGCTCGACGCGGCGGGGAATGTCTTCACGTCGATCGACGACATCGTCTTCAACGCCATTGGCGGCAACGCCACCGCCCCCAGCTCGGTCCTGCCCGACATGTCGGCCGGGGGCCCGGTGGCCGACTACAAGTACACCTGGTTCGTCACCGGCCGGCAGACCGACGCCGGGGGCAACGGCACCCAGTTCGTCGGCGAGGTCGTCGTCTGCGACGGCCGCCCGTTCGGCTTCGACGCGCTGACGGCCACCACCG